>CALUSJ010000172.1 GCA_944323405.1 Candidatus Gastranaerophilales bacterium | reverse complement strand
ACGGTCATCTGCTCTTCGATATTGAATTTATGCCTCCGACTCCTGCGGAACGCATAACCTTTGAATCGTTTATTGATATCGAATTGTTGAAATCGTTAGGAGCATCTTAATGTACGCAATAGTAAATAACGAGGACAATTTAGAAGTTCACACAGACGAAAACGATAGTTGTTTCTTTTGTAAGAACGTTTATAAATGCCCTCTTATCCAAGCCATCAGTAAGGAATATGTGATACTGCATTATTCAGAAATTGAAATCACGAAATGCGGTCTATTTAAAAAGTAATTACTTAACCCCAAAGGAAATATTATGTCGAAGATTGAGATTAACAAATTAACAAATGCCAATGTTTATTTGGATGGTGTGAATCTGCTCGGTCGTGCAGAAGAAGTTCAACTACCACAAATCAAACACAAAATGGCAGAACACAAAGCTCTTGGTATGGTTGGCTCGGCTGAATTTTTTGCCGGCATAGATAAAATGGAATGTAAGATTAAATGGAATGCACTATATCCTGCTGTTTTAAGGACTTGTTCAAATCCGTTTACTGCCGCAATGATTCAGGTCAGAGCATCTCTTGAAACATATAACGGAGCCGGAAGAATATCTGAAGTCCCTGCAACAGCATTTATTATCGGAACATTTAAAGAGTTTCCGCTCGGTAATATTAAACCTCAAGAGAATGCCGAATACGAAACAACGATGTCTGTGACTTACGCAAAGTTAATAGTTGATAAACAGGAAGTCTTTGAAATTGATGTCCTACAAAATATCTACAAAGTCGGAATGATTGATGTATTGAGCAAGTTTAAGAAAAATATAGGTGCATAAGTTGGAAGATTCGGTTCTTAAACAAAAAGGTATGAAGAAAGGGATTACGGAGGAAATTGCCACTCGCAAACGTGCGTTGAATTTTTATTCTTTGGCTAATATCCTCCCCGATCCTGATATTGTCTTAAAAAAGCAAGGCAAAGACATTAGAATTTACAAAGAATTACTTTGTGATCCGCACGTTTTTGCTTGCACTCAATCACGCAAAGCCGGTGTTCTTTCGTTAGATTGGGAAATAAACAGAGGACTCGATAAAGACCAAAATGCAGAAGATGTTGAAAATCTATTAAAAAAATTAGATATACAAAAAATTATGTCTGACATTTTAGATGCAACAAAGTTTGGTTTTCAGCCTCTTGAAATTATATGGAAGAGAGATAAATCAGGTCATATTATGCCTGAAAGAGTTGTTGCAAAGCCTCCTGAATGGTTTTGTTTTGATGATGATAATAATCTCAAATTCAGAACAAAAGAGAATTATTACGGCGAAATTGTCCCTAATAAAAAGTTCCTGCTTGCACGGAATAATCCATCATATAATAATCCATACGGTGAACGCACCCTCTCTCGTGTCTTTTGGAATGTAACCTTTAAAAAAGGCGGATTAAAATTTTGGGTTGTATTTACAGAAAAATATGGAATGCCTCACTTAATAGGGAAACATCCAAGAGGATCAACCAAAGAGGAAACAAATTCTCTTGCTGATATGCTTGAGGATATGGTGCAATATGCCATTGCGGTTATTCCTGATGATTCATCTATTGAAATTCAGGAAGCAAGCAAATCATCGTCTGCCGAAATTTATGAAAAACTGATTGATAAAATGAACACCGAGATATCTAAAGCAATCCTCGGTCAGACATTAACAACTGAAATCGGATCAACGGGAAGCTATGCCGCATCAAATACGCATATGCAAGTCCGTCAGGATATCGTTGATTCAGATAAAAAACTTGTTGAAGGTGTTATAAATCAACTGATTCAATGGATTTATGAAATCAATTTTGCAAATGCTGAAGTTCCTGTTTTTGAATTATATGAGCCTGAAGATGTTGATTTAAATTTGGCTCAAAGAGATAAAATCCTTTCTGACACAGGAGTTAAATTCACAAAAGAGTATTTCATAAAAAATTATGGTCTTGAAGAGGAGGATTTTGATATTAGGGAAGACATTATCCCTGCAAGTCCTAACTTTAAAGAATTTAAGGAAGAGGAAGAAAAACTTGTTCCGGGACAAGCTCAAATCGAAAATTTATTTAAATTTATAACTGAAGGTGATTTGAATAAACAGGCTCAAAGTATGCTCTCACCTTTAATAAAACTCTTTGAATCTTGTGAGAATTACGAGGAAGCATTTGAATTGCTGACAGATAAAAATCTGCGAAGCAAACAGTTTGAACAAACGATACAAAAGGCTTTATTCCTGTGTGAGTTACAGGGTAGAGCAGATGGTCTTGATGAGGATTAATTATGGCATCCATTTCCCCTGAAGAGTATGCGATGAAACGCAACTTCTTAAAACAACGGCAAAGCCTGCCGCTACATTTAAAAATTGAACTGTCAAAGAATAGGATTAAGCAATTTTATGAGCATTTTGACGGTCAGGTTTATGTATCTTTCTCCGGCGGAAAGGATTCAACCGTTCTGTTGCATCTTGTCCGTTCTCTTTATCCTGAAGTTCCTGCGGTTTTTGTGGACACAGGACTTGAATATCCTGAAGTCCGTCAGTTTGTAAAACAAACCGAAAACACAATCACAATCCGACCTAAAATTACATTCAAACAAGTGTTGGAACAATATGGCTATCCTGTTATTAGTAAAGAGGTCGCAAAGGTCATCGAAGAAAGCCGTAGGAATCCTGACGGATATACAAAAAAGAAGTTTGATCCAAATAGCGATTATGTAAAAAGATATGGCACTCATTATTGTATGGCAAAATGGCAATTCCTCCGAGACAGCGACATTCCGATATCAGCGAAATGTTGTCAGGTTATGAAAAAGACTCCTGCAAAGAAGTTTGAGAAAGAATCAGGACTTAAACCATTTATAGCAACAATGGCGGCAGAAAGTAACTTAAGAAAAACGGAGTATCTCAAAAAAGGATGCAATTCTTTTAATTCCGATCGGCCGG
>CALUSJ010000171.1 GCA_944323405.1 Candidatus Gastranaerophilales bacterium | reverse complement strand
CCTATCTTGCTTTTGATATAAATGAACAGACTTTAAAAGAGGCAGTGGAAGGTCTGAAGGCCCTGCATGTCCTGGGCTTTAACCTTACTATGCCCAACAAAAACAAAATACTGGAATATCTGGACGGTCTTTCTGATGCCGCCCGGCTTATCGGCGCCGTCAATACCGTAGAAAACCGGGATGGCCGGCTTATCGGCCACAACACCGATGGTCTGGGATTTATGCACTCTGTAAGAGAACAGGGTATCCAGATGGAGGGCCAGCCCATGACTCTTATGGGGATCGGCGGAGCAGCCACTGCCATCTGCGCTCAGGCAGCTCTGGACGGCGTAAAGAATATCCATATTTTCGCCAGGAGCACAAGCTCCCATCTTCCCCGGATCCGGAAACTGGCCGCTGATCTGGAAAAAGAAACTTCCTGCGCCATTTTTCTCCACGATATCCGGGATCTGAATACGCTGAAATCTGCCATGAAGGAAAGCCGGCTGTTCGTCAACGCCACCTCTGTGGGAATGGCCCCTGACACCCAGGGCTGTATCCTTCCGGATCCCTCTTTCCTCTTCCCGGAACTGGCTGTAGCAGATATTATTTATTCCCCCTGGGAAACCAGGCTGCTGGCTATGGCAAAAGAGACCGGCTGCACTGCCTTTAACGGTTTCTCCATGCTCCTGTGGCAGGGAGCCGGGGCATTTCAGATCTGGACCGGCCGGGAAATGCCTATGGAGCCTTTAAGAAACTACCTCCGTCAGAAAAAAATCTATTCCTGATCAATGGGAGCTGCCACAGTTTCCTGCATCGCCGCGGAGTATATCGATCCCGTGTCCCAGTGCTCCGATCACGTACTCCAGGCATTCCCGCACTGCCTTGGGACTGCCTGGAAGGTTTACGATCAGGGTTCTGTTCCGGATACCCGCGGCCTGACGGCTTAACATTCCCCGCTTCGTCACCTGCATACTGCAGGCCCTCATAGCCTCCGGGATCCCCGGCACCATGCGCTGGCAGACATCCTGGGTGGCTTCCGGAGTAAAATCTCTTGTTGAAAAACCGGTTCCTCCTGTAGTCAGGATCAGATCCGCTATGTCCTCATCAGCGATCCTGGCCATCTCCGCCGCCAGAAGCTCTCTTTCGTCCGGAAGCAGGTTTCGGTATACTACCTGGTATCCTTCCCTTTCTAAGATCTCACAGATCACCTGGCCGCTGATATCCTCTCTTTCGCCTCTGGATCCGCTGTCACTGGAAGTGATCACTGCTGCTCTTCTCATATATTTTTTCTCCTTTCTTTTCAGGCAAAGCTTTCATGCCTGTGACTCCTGTATCTTCTAAAATTTAAAATATCCACTTTTCCCTCCTATCTTTTCTACTAAGTGGATATCTGTGATCTCCATTCTCTTGTCTATGGCCTTACACATATCGTAAATGGTCAGAAGAGCCGTGGTAACTCCCGTAAGGGCTTCCATCTCCACCCCGGTCTTTCCCTGGCACTGGACAGTACAGTATGCTGTGATCCTGTTTTCTTCCGGGAGAAGCTTAAAATCCACAGAACATTTATCCAGAAGGAGAGTATGGCACAAGGGGATCAGGTGAGGGGTCTGCTTTACTCCCATGATCCCGGCAGTCCTGGCAATCCCCAGTACATCTCCTTTTGGCACCTGTTTCTGGCTTACAGCCTCCATGATCTTGCGGCTTACCAGAATGCTTCCTTTGGCAATGGCCGTCCTGCTGGTAACTTCTTTTCCGGAAACATCTACCATTCTGGCGTTTCCCTGTTCGTCGAAATGGGTAAATTTCTGTTCCATAAAAGACTCCTTTCTTTCTATAAAATAGGGTAGAGGGAGAATAAAATCTCGCCCCTCCCATTGAACCGTACGTACGGGTCTCGTATACGGCTCTACAACTTATATTCCAACTTTTACTAAGTAATAGGATAAAGGATTGAGCAGTCCAGTTCCATCTTTTATCCTGTTTTCAAGTAATTCTTTACTGATAATGAAATTTACTACGTTCATTCCACTTCTTTTGTACCAGCCAAGCCTTGTATTCGCCACTTTATAAATATCTTCATGGCTAAATCCATTGTGATTCTTCCAGTTTAAGTAACTCAGATTTCTGTAGATGGTTTTCGGCTTCTTCCACTGCTTCATGACAATCATTCTTACTTTGTGCCTCAGCCATTCTCCAAACTCTTCCATAAACTGCTTCATCAGTCCAATCCGAAAGTAATTAATCCATCCTCTCACCATTTCATTGATGCGTTTGATTGTAACTGCCAGAGGTCTTGCAGCTGCCTTGTTTCTTTTCAGATATTCTCTCATCTTCTTTTGGAGCTTCTTTTTCTTCTCCGTGGTGGGTTTTACTTTCCATTCCCCACCATTTTTCAGGAATGTGAATCCCAGATACTTACTCCGTGTCGGCCTGACTACTTTTGTTTTTGTTGCATTTACTTTTAGGAATAGTTTCCGTTCCAGCCAACTACTTATGGATTTCATTACCCGGTTCGCCGCCATTTCGCTTTTTGTAAAAATCAGCACATCATCTGCATACCTCGTAAAACGGAGTCCTCTCTGTTCCAGTTCTTTATCCAGCTTATCCAGATAGACGTTTGAACATACAACTGAAAGCGGACCTCCTTGTGGCACGCCCGTGATCGTCGCTTTCTCCAGACCTTTCTCCATTACTCCCGCTTTCAGATATTTCCGAATCAGATTTAATGTGGTACTGTCATTTACCTGTTCCCTTAGTATCTGAATTAATTTATCGTGATTTACCTTATCGAAAAACTGCTCTATGTCTATATCCACTACCCATTCATATCCAGCATTCAGATATTCCAATGCCTGCCTGATGGCATCGTGGCAACTCCTGCCCGGTCTGAATCCGTAGCTGTAGCTGCTGAATATCTTTTCGTAGATATCAGAGATTGGCTGTGCTATTGCCTGCTGGATGGTTCGGTCTAATGCTGTCGGTATTCCCAATGGTCTTTTCTTTCCATTGTCTTTCGGAATATATACTCTTCGGACTGGCTTCGGTATATAAGTTCTGTTCCTGAGAGATGTGATGATTTTCTCCCGGTTTTCCCTGATATAATTCCCCAGTTCCTCTACTGTAACCCCGTCAACTCCACCTGCACCTTTATTGGCAACTACCTTTTTGTAGGCCCTGTTCAGGTTTTCTTTTGATAAAATCACTTCAATTAACTCCATCGTTGTTACTCCTCTGACCTATTTCAAGATTCATACATATCGCCCCTCTA
>CALUSJ010000170.1 GCA_944323405.1 Candidatus Gastranaerophilales bacterium | reverse complement strand
TGTCGGCGCCGGTCTGCGCCGAAGTGCTGGAGCAGGCCCTGGTCCACCGGGGGGTGCCCCGCTCGGCCGTGCCCGCCGCCCCCGCCCTGGCCGAACTGCCCGCCGACGGGGACACCTTCAGCGGAGAGTAAGCCCCCGGGCAGCCATACGCCCCGCGCCCTCCCGATGGGGAAAGCGCGGGGCCTTGTTAAAACAATTACACTTTATGAGATCTGCACTCTTTACACCAAGATTGATTCCTGATCTCTCCATCTTTTTCTGGTTTCATCTTTCTAAATCCAAAAGCACTTAACGGCTTTTCTTTGCCACAATGCGGACATATACGTGTCGGTTCATGTCCATCATAGTTATTGGATTGTATGACAGGTCTATCTTTATTCATGCTCATTTATGATTATTTCTCCTTTTTCATGAATCAATAATTCCCAGAATCCAATTCACCCATCCTATTACCGTAGAAGCTCTCCTATCATAAGTACTTTCTGACCCTACATTATAAAGATTTGCTTCCTTCATAATTTGAACAATTTTCTTCCGTTCCGGCATCTCACCGTATTGTAAATGAAGTCTTAAAGTCTCATTAAATACTTTGTGCTTTAATATTTGTGTAGCTAAAGCAATTTGCCGCTCCCTATAGCCCAGTTCCATAACATGAAGGCCTTGCATTGTCAAATGAAAAACAATATTTCCTTCTCGATGTTCTTTTTCAATAAATTCCAAATACCGCCCTGCGTCTGTATAATAGTTTGTCTGTCTCTCATCAAACGAATATTTTGATGTAATCTCCTGCTTTGTTAACTCCTTTTCCTTCAACAACTCCATCAAATTAACCACACGAGAAAATCGATCAGCCTGTGGAAAAGATATTGCCGATTCCTTTACTATTGGAATAACCGTTAGAAGATTTGCAATATCCGCCACATTAATTTCTGTTGCAATAGTATAATTCTTTTGTTTAATCAGCTTTAGGGAGCTATAATCATTTGGATCTTCAAAACGATACTGATACAAATGAAATGAACCATTTGAAAAAATCAGGAAAATTGGTTTCACTGTTTTCGTCACTCTCCTGCTCCACACGCGGAAAGGATAGTATAGTTGCCTAATTAGAAAATCATCTGCCAGATCTCGTTTTGCTTCAAAAAGTGAAAGATAATGAACGCCTTCATAAGCCGCATCAATCTCAATTTGCGAGTTGTTTACAAAAATATGCTGCTTTCCGACCGCGCTATCAATATTAAAATAAAGTTCGCCTGAACTCATTCGCCCGTTAACCGTCGGTACTAACGCTTCATCTTCTAAAAAATCGTTTAAAATTCCACAAGCATTGGCGCAATTTAATGCAATTGACTCACTGACAAGAAATTGCGGCATTAAGCTCTGAACATATGCCGGGATCGAAACCTTTTCAATTTCCTCAGAAAGCTCTTCAAACGGATGATATGCAGAAAATGAAGAGATAATATAATCTCCTCGGCTTATCGGCAAAATAGATAAGTTATTTTCCTCAAAAAGTGTTGGAAGATTTATTTTATGATCAAATTTGGTCATCAATCTTGGTTCACGAAATTCTTTAATCTGATCTGCTGAAATAATAAATCTTCCATTTTCTTTTATTTTATCAAGAATTTTATATTTTTCAAATAACTTCTCCCATGCTTCATTATTTTTTCCCATAATTTCTAATTAGCACCTCTTCAACCGCTCCCCGTTTGCTGGCATTTGAATTGATCGCTCTTTTTGCTTTTACAATTGTAATATCATAGTCTTGATACAACTCTTTAATAAATGCTGTTGCTGAATTTGAAAGCATAAAATTTACACCACGCCGAGTTAGATCATCACAGCATTCTTTCAGACGTTCTTGTTCTTTTCTATTGAATCCACCTTTATTGTAGCCAGTAAAATTTGCAGTATCTGAAACTGGATCATAGGGAGGATCCAGATAGACAAATCCCCCCTTATTTACACGTTTAAGAGTTACTTCAAAATCTTCATTATAAATTTGAATTTTATTTGCATTAAAATATTTATTCACTGCACGTAATACAGGCTCATTGACAATATTGGGATTCTTATAATGGCCAAAAGGAGAATTAAACTCTCCCGAAGAATTTACACGAAAAAGTCCATTAAAACACGTTTTGTTCAGATATATCAATCTTGACGCTCTTGCCACTTTTGACATTGAGTAATAAAAATCTTTATCTCTATCAATATCCCTTATTTTATAAAAATACTCAGAAGTATTTTCATATTGTTCTAAAGATTTTATAAGGCCTTCAACATCATCTCTAATTACTTCATAAACCAGCATCAAATCTTCATTTATATCATTTATGATCGCTTTCGATGGCTGAAGCGAAAAAAGAACTGCACCACCCCCTAAAAAGGGTTCACAGTATGAAGTAATACGTTTTGGAAGCAAAGGAGTAATTTCATCCAATAGCTGGCGCTTTCCTCCAACCCATTTAACCACTGGGATAACCAGCCTGTTTTTCATCGTATGCTCCCCTTTTCATAATCTTCTGTTTTTATTATAGCAAAAGTTACGTTCCAATACAATCTTTTTATAATATTATAATATTATTTTGATTTACAGTAAAACCCCCGAGGTTTACACCTCAGGGGTTTCGTTTTTCGAGAAGCCGGCATCTACCTATTTTCACAGGCCGTGTCCAGCCAACTATCTTCGGCACAAGTGAGCTTAACTTCTGTGTTCGGAATGGGAACAGGTGGGACCTCACCGTCATCGACACCGGCCGT
>CALUSJ010000169.1 GCA_944323405.1 Candidatus Gastranaerophilales bacterium | reverse complement strand
ACATGCACATCCGCCCGGAGCTTCTTCAGCGCGCTGGCAAGATACGCCGTCTTGTACGCCGCGATGCTCCCGGATACACCCAGAAGGACGGTCTTCCCTTTCAGCATAAACTGCCCCCTTTCTTCTTTGCCTTATCTTGTCTGATCCGGGTTTATTATAGGGCAGAAAACGAGAAAACGCAACCGCTAATCAACGTCTGCCGGAAGCTGGATTTTTGCCTGCTGTTGCTTTTCCTTCATTTCCATGTTATACTATCCCACGTTGCAGACCAGTATCAAACCAGGGTCTGCCGCGTGTGTTCGAGACCTTCCACACGTAAAACAAAACTAAAGGAGAACAGAATCATGAAAAAAGATCAACAGTCACGCGTGCGTTTCATCGCACAGGCGGCCATGATCGCCGCCATCTACGTTGTGCTGACCCTGCTCGGCGCATCATTCAGTTACGGAGAAGTTCAGGTCCGGATATCCGAGGCGCTGACGATCCTCCCGGTATTTACCCCCGCAGCAATCCCAGGCGTATTTTTAGGATGCCTGCTCAGCAACATCCTCGGCGGATGTGTCCTTCCGGATATTATCTTCGGAAGCCTGGCGACCCTGATCGGCGCGGTCTTTACCTGGATGCTCCGGAACCAGAGCCGTTTCCTGGCCCCGCTTCCGCCCATCATCGCCAACACGATCATCGTACCTTTCGTACTGAAATACGCCTATATGACGCCGCTCCCGATCCCGTTTATGATGCTGACCGTAGGCATCGGCGAGGTTATCTCCTGCGGAGTCCTGGGACTGATCCTGCACGCTGCGCTTGGCAGATACAGGGGCGTCCTTTTTGCAGAACGATCCTGAATAGAAAAACGGCAACCAAAAAGGTTGCCGTTTTTTTATTCCGGATCACTCAACTTCCTCCGGCTCCATGCTCCGCATATGGCTTTCGCTCACCGCAATATCATATTTCTTACGATATTCTGCGTAGTATTCCTGATACTCCCGGCCGTCTCCCGCATAGACCCTGGAATCATGGATATGAAGATCGTCCCCCTTCTCCCTGGATTTCAACAGTGCGACCACCACGCCTGCGCAGTGGGCCGCGATCCTCGAGAAACTGTTCAGCAGATCATTAAATACCGCTCCCTGCTCCAGTCCGCAGGTTCCGTTGCTGAGGCGGATCACATGGCTGTGTTTCAGATTCTCACACAGATCCGTGATCACGACGCCCAGCGGCGCCACTTTCTTCGCTTCCTCTGTATCTTCATCCAGGAACACCCGGCAGGTCACATTGATGATCTCGCGCACCGCTTCCATCACCACATTCATCTCATCCCACGCCGCGCCGGAGAATCCGGTGTGCTGCTCATGCATCTCGTTGGACATATGCGCGATGCCTGCCGCATGATCGCCGATGCGCTCAAAGTCGCTGATCGTGCTCAGATACAGGGATACATGACGGGTCTGGGATGAAGTCATCTCCTTCTTCGTCAGTTTCATGAGATACATGCCAAGCTTCGTCTCATATTTATCGATCAGATCTTCTTTTCTCTGCACCTTTTCATATTTATCCGGCTGGAAGTCATTGAGCAGGTTCAGCGCCCGGTTTACATTCTTCCGGACTTTCTTTGCCATCCCCGCCATCACGCGGTGGCACTGGCCGATCGCCACGGCCGGATATGTAACAAGACGCTCATCCAGGAGATCGAAGTCGGACTCGTCCTCCATCTCCTCTTTCGTATCCTTCACCAGCCGGCACACAAGGGCTTCCAGTTTCGGGATGAACGGGAACAGGACGCATACCGTCGCCACGCGGAAAATCGTATTGATCAGCGCAATCGACACCGGCGTCATGATCATATCCATAAATGTAAAATGTACGACCGCGTTGACCGCATAGAAAGCGATCCCCCAGAAGGTCATTCCGAACAGGTCGTTTATCAGGTAGACGAGCGCGGTCCGCTTGCCGTTTTTATTGGCGCTGATCCCGGAGATCAGCACCGGACAGGCCGCGCCGACCCCGATGCCCAGTACGATCGGGAATGCGCTGGCAAAGGTCAGGATGCCCGTCACGGACAGCGCCTGCAGCACACCGACCGCCGCCGAAGCGCTCTGAATCACCGCCGTGAACAGGATGCCCACGAGAATGCCCATGAGCGGATTCGAGAACATGGTCAGCATGTTTGTAAACGCTTCGTTGCTCCGGAGCGGTTCAACCGCCCCGCTCATGGTCTGCATCCCGAACATCAGGATCGCAAACCCGAGCATGATGTTGCCCACATTTTTATAGACCGACCGCTTGCAGAACATCCGCAGGATGATCCCGCCCACAGCCACGATCGCCGTGATCGTTGCCGTTGACAGGATCTTTGCGATGCCGCTTGACCCGTCGATATAGGACAGACAGAGGATCCATCCCGTGATACTTGTTCCGATATTGGCGCCCATGATGATGCCGATCGCCTGTCTGAGCTTCATCATCATGGAGTTCACGAATCCGATGACCATCACCGTCGTCGCGGATGAAGACTGGATCACACAGGTCACGCCTGCGCCCAGCGCCACGCCTTTGAGCGGCGTGTTCGTCATCTTATACAGGAACGCCTCCAGTTTATTCCCCGCTACCAGTTTCAGCGCGTCTCCCATGAGCATCATCCCGTACAGGAACATTGCCACACCGCTCAAAAGAGCCACGACCATTGAAAATACTTCCATAATTACTCTCTTCCTTATCTGATGTATCCGATAAATACGTTGCCTGCCGCTTCGGTCATCTCCTGCATCTCTTTCTGGCTCACAGTATGGATCTCCCCGCTGTCAGGATCGATGTAGGTGATATCCGTCGTCGTATATCCGGTCAGCAGCACCGCATGGTCCGCACCAGTCAGGGTGATCATCGGGCATCCCCGGTTGATCACATACAGCATCTGGTCCAGCGTACAGCCCGTCAGATCGATCTGATGGGCACCATACTGCTCCATATACCGCTCACATGCTTCCAGCGAAGTCTCTTCTCCCTCCCTGCGGAACGCATCCGCTTCCGCAGAATAGGAGAGATCACGGTTCCCGCTTTCCCACACATAAGCCTGCTCTGATGAGATCACCACAGCCGAAATTTCGCTGGCCCTCTGCACAGCATAGCCCGCCCGGTCATAGATGTCAAGCAGTTCACCCATACCGTATACATAGAATTCTTCCTTCTCACTGCTGCCGCTGATCGTGACGGTGAGCGGTTCCCCCGATACGATCTGCCCGGGTTTGATAAATTCCGGTTTCAGATCCGGAAGGCCCTCTCCGAATCCCAGCATTGTCTGGGTCTCGCCTTCGTCTGTATAATATGTCTCCAGAGCAACCGTACGGTCATCCCGTTCCTGGTTGTTGGTAATATACTCCTGTTCCACAGCATGATACTGTCCGTTTTCCCCGGAAACCCGGTTCAGCGTGATCTGGTTGTCCCGGATCAGGATATCCGTTGTATAGATATTCTGATCAGTAAAACTGTATCTGGCCTCTGTATCGCCTTTATCGTTGCGGATCTCGATCTCATACATCGGACTGATCTCTTCTCCAGCAGACATGACGCCGGCGTCCTCCGGATCAAACCGCCCGAAGATAAAGTCTCCGTGGATAAATCCCAGCGGGCGGAGGCTTTCTCCGCTCTCGGCTGTTACAACGCTCTGCTCACCGCGCTCAAGGTCCATGACCACAAGCTGTTCAGCCCCGGACTCGTCACGCGTCTGATACGACACCTGATGTCCGTCATCTGAAACCGCATACTGCTCTTCCGTAAGATTTTCCACAAGTATATTCTGCTCTTCTTTCTCCAGATCGATCTCATACAGCGTCCCGTCCGCCAGCACGTAAAGCAGGGATTCCCCGTCATTATAATATACCATCCTGCCCAGTTCGTCCGCCGCAATGGCATAGGATTTCGTACTCGGTATAAAAGCCTGCTCCTCGATCACATTACTGTCCACGCTGAAATAATAGATCCCGACCCCCACTTCGCCTTCGTGGAAGCCGCGGTTCATGTATCCGTACACCATAAAAGCCAGATTGCCTTTATTATCCATACTGATGATCCGCACGGCATGCTGGTCGTTTCTGCTCCGCATGTCCCGGCCTTCCTGATCAGCGAAACTGAACACCTGGGTGATCTCTCCGCTCTTCCCGTTATACAGCCAGAGATTCCTCTCCTGGACAAACGCGGCGATCGTTTCATCCTTATTCGTCACATACGGGATCTCGTCCGAAGCAATACCGAACAGGATGCCATCCTCGCTGAAATCCGCGGTATTCCCTCTGAACACCTTCTCCATATCCCGGTTATAGTCCAGGAGATAGATCGTCCCTTTCAGTGAACGGACGCGGAAAAATTCCCGGATATTATAGAGCGAGGCGCCGCCGTCCTCATCCCGGCAGGACACCTGGTAGTTAGCCAGGATCGATGTATAGACCGTATTGCTTTCCTTGATGCTCCATTCCACATCGCCTGTCACTTCCGGCGAAAGGCCGCCCCACTGGATGTGATTGATATTAGAATGGATATTCACGGTCTGGAACGTCGTATTGTCACTTTCATCCCCCGGTTCCAGATAGCTTTCCAGTTCTTCCGAATTCTTCTTATTCAGTGCATCCGTGTGGAATTTCTGTGCAAACGAAAAACATTCGGCCGTGGTGATATCTTCCGGGAAAGCGATCCGCGTATAATAGCCCGCCTGTCTGTCGCCCATCGTCAGTATCACTTTCAGCGCTGCTTCCCGCTCCGTTTCCGACAGGATGCTGCCGATATTGAGCGTCGTCCCGGTTTCTCCTTCCGCCGGGACATCCGCTTCGCCCTGTGCAAATTGGTCTTTGCCGTCAAGCGAATACACTTCATACCGGATCGAATCCACCTGCGCACCGTCCGCTTCGATATCTATCTTCAGACTGCCGTCCTTCCCCAGCGGAATGATCGTATCGCGCATGGCCGTAATATCCATATCACGCGTGTAACCGGGCAGCCGGTTCACCTCCATATCCCCCACATAAAATGAAATGCGGGGCAGTGAAGGCGCACCCATGTCCACGATCTTGTCATCTGTTCCCCTGTTGATAAGCAGACTGCTGACCAGAAGCGCC
>CALUSJ010000168.1 GCA_944323405.1 Candidatus Gastranaerophilales bacterium | reverse complement strand
TCACTCACAATGGCTTTAATTTAAGTTCATTGTGAGTGATGTATGTTAATGCAAATTAAAATCTGAAAGGAGCAATAAATATGGGCATAATGACAAACGACAAAGAAGAAAGAAACTACCAAGCATTTATGAATGAACTTGAAAAATTATCTAAAAAATACGGAATCGGCATTTCAGGTTGCGGTGTATTTGATTATTGGGATGAAAACGGATTCAAAGAAATCGAATACAGAAAAGATTCTTCAAGCGGTGATTTAAGAATTGAAAAACTTGTATTTTCAGACGGCACCTCAATAAACGATTAAGGAGCATACGATGATTGAATTAAACGGCATTTACAAACTAAAACATATAAAAGGATTGATTAGCAACACAGATTACAACTATAAAGTTATTGCTATAAATAAAGAAAAAACAATGGTTAGTTGCGTTCAATTAGACGGATTTGATGCCGGCAAGAATTTTGTATTTAGGCTTGAATGCTTGCTTGATCCTGAAAAACCTGACGATATTTACTTTGGCGAAATAATAAGAAAGGACTGAAATTATGACAAAGACAGTATTAGGAAGCGAAAACACACAGTACGGATTTTATGGAACTATTTATAGTTACAATTCCGAAAATGAAACAGAAAGCAAATGGGCAGAAGCATTTGAATTATTGCTCGATTTATCAGGTCTATCTCCTTATGAAATCAGAGCTTATCTTGATAGCAGAAGCGGTCGTAAATTAGCAGACTGTTGCAACGACTCAAAAGATGATGTCAAAAGCGTAATAATAAGAGAATATTTTAAATGGATTGATGATGATTTATTTGAATGCAGAGTTAAAGAACTTCAAAACCCAAGCAGAATTTTATTTGGAACTGTAATGCATGATGAAATTACAAATCAAGATGTAGTAATATTATGCGAGGGAACTAAAAAATACAGAAAAGACAAATATTTCAAAGTTATTGATAAAAACGAAAATATATACATTACAAGAATGGATTTTTTAACCCCGAATGATTAATCTATATCAAGCAACGCTATAATATAGCGTTTTGCTTTCCCATAAAAAAGAAAAACTCCGATGGGGTTCGGAGTATAGAAGTGATGTTTAATCTTTTTTAGAATCTTTGTTTTTTGATTTATGTAAGTGATTTTCTATTATTCTATATATGTGCCTTTGTGATAAATCGCATTCTACTGCGAGTCTGTTTATAGTAAATCTTGTTCCGTCATACTCATTGATTATGTGCCGTTCTTTTACAATGCGGAGTGCATTTTTCGGGATACTGACATTTAATCCGGGAAGAAGAAAAATAAGCATGAGAGCCTGTTTCATGCCGGCTTTTTAGGCAACGAATTTCAAATCATCATTTGGCATATCGTTAGGAGTGGCTTTATCCATCCATGGCTCGTATTGCATATATCTCCTCTTATGGTCTCGTCAGTTGGAGCATTACTCCAAGACGAGCAGATTGCACTGTTATCCGCTCGTTTCGACCTGTAGTCTACATGGAATGGGAAGATGGGGTGAACATACATTCAAAGTCCTTTTCTAATTTGTTTAGAATTCTCATTTGACCTTCAATTACCTTACACTCCATCTCCCTTTCATATTTTCCGCTCCAGTTTTCTTTTTCCAAAGCAACGTCAGCATATCTTAATTTAGCTTCTCTTAAATCGTCTTCAAGAATAAGCAATTGATTTTTGATTAAACCAATAACCGCACATTCAGGCATTTCGTTCATTTTTTTAGGTGTAGCTGTCATTTCAGAATCCATTGATTCATTCATTGAATTTTCCATTGAGTTTTGCATTGGCATAGACATTTCCATTGTTTTTTCTTCTGTTTGCATCATTTTTTCTCCTTATTTTCTGTACTAACTAAAGAGCGGCCGTTCTCTTTTTTAAATTCTTTTTAATTCCTTTTATAGCCTGAATTACTTTGTTTGCTTTGGCTTTAGTCAGGAATCTAATATCATCAACTTTAAATTTTGCTTTTAGAAATTTACGAAGAGATTTTGTTGCAATTTCGTCATTATCGACATAGCATATATCTCGCCACATTCCTTTTATCATTCTTAATTGAGGTGGAGTAGCCATTTTGTCCCCACGATCCATATCTTCATATTTTTTTTGTTGCTTTTTCCAAAGATTTCTCTCTACTGCTTTGTTTTCTAAAATATCAAGCAAAACTGCCGCTTCGGTAAAAGTCAGGTCTTTTGAAGTACAAACTCCAAAAGAGAAGAGCATATCTCTGTATAAATCATCTTCCAATCCAAGAAGACCTTTAAGAGTATGAATTTTCCTAATCTGTGAAGTTGTAGCCATATTTAATACTCAAATCCTCAAGTTCTAAAGCACGCCCATGTTTAATTCCAACTTGCACTCCAAAAATAAAGATGGCAAGAGCGATTAAAAATATATAAAAAGTGGTTTCACCGGGTCGGAATGGAGGCTTACCAGTCGATTTATCTACTAACACTATTAATCCCTCCTATGCCATCAACATTTTTGAAGTTGCTTTAATCACAGTTTCATCGACCTCGTCTGTGCCATTAAATTTAGCAAGACTGATACTGTGAGAAATTAAGTGTTCCAATCTTCTTGTATTGCCATCTGAATACATAAGATATATTTCTGCGAGTTCAGGATTCTGTCCTGTCGCTATCAAAATTTTTTTTATGTCTTTGATATGTAATCTATCAAGGACTTTTAGATACTTAACTCTTGAATATAGTTGATCATATTGATTTTGATATCCTCTTAAATTTTCAAGCAATATATTTCTGCCAACTAAAAGAACACCAACACCAGTTTTATCGTGAATTCTGCGTGTAATTTCTAATGCTCTATAAGGCAAATTTTCTGCCTCATCAATTATTAGAAGTCTACCTGAATTATTTAATTTATTTACTACTTCATTCATAAGGTCATAAACGCAACCTTTACCTGAGAGTCCAAGTCTTTTATGAATTTCAAGAAGTAATGATTTTGCGGTATAACCTGAATCGCTTTCTATTAAAATCGCATCTAAAAAGTTCTTGGTATATTCTTTTACAGCAACAGTTTTTCCAAGTCCTGCTTTACCTACGCAAACTCCAATTTTACCTTTTGTGTGGCAAGTTCTTCCAATTTCAGAGATAAATCCAATTATAGAAATATCTACAATGGGCAAATCTTCATCGATGGTACGTTCTTTTTCTCTTAGAATAAAATTGTGGACTTTATCAGCAATTTTTGAATTATCGCCTTTATATGTTCCGTTGATCCACATACTAATTGTAGATTTTGCAACACCAATTGCTGTCGCTACAAAAACAATAGTAAGACCTTTTTCTTCCATCATATTTTTGAGTTCAGCTCTAATATCCATAAGCTACCTCCATCAATTCTTCATCTTCATCAAGATATTTCTCTGTTTCGTAGTAATAAAATTTCTTTTTAGGTTTGTCATCAGAATTAAACATGGACATATCGTATTTACCTTCTGATTCCATATCTTTATTTTTGCGAATAGCCTCATCCATTTTTGTATTTGCAAGTTTTGTAATTTTTGGATTAGCTTCTTTAATTTTTTTAGAATATGCCGCCTTATAATTTTCTAACTGTTCTTCAAAAGGAACTCTGTCTAATTGGTCAATATATGCTTTAGTCAGTTTAATACTTCGCTTTTTAATAGACATAGCTGTTTGGAATTCTTCTTTTGCTATTTCTCCGGCATGAAGTGCGGCAACGGCTCTGACTGCGACTGCCTTACCTAAAAATTCATCATTATCAGCTCTAAATATCCAAGCTTCTTTGTAATTTTCAGGATCTCTGCGTAAATATACACGTTCTTTCATTTGAGCAACCATCCAATCTGCCCAATAAGTAATACCGTTTTGTTTATCCTGAATTCCGTTTCTATAAATAGTATAATTGTTTGATGTCCTCATACAGAATAATTTGAGAGCATCACGAGTTGAAACTCTTTTTTCTTTAAATTCCATATTAAATAATTCATCAGGACATAAGCCATTTAAATTCATTCCGGCTGATTCTTTTTTATTAAAGACATTAATTATAAAATCATTGAATAAGTCCTTAAATTTTTCAAAATCCATAATATATTTTGATTTGATATCATCTTTCAGTATTTCAGGTCTTTCAACAACATTCCCACCTCTATACCCCTGACAATGCTTTGATAGATATTCTTTGATAGTTCTAAAATCTCGTTCAATTGGTTTCGTTTGTGCATTATAAGGTAATGCAAAATGAACCTGAACACCTAATTCATCAAGCATTGACGTTGCCTTACCCTTATTGTCGAAATTTTCTCTATTTCTACCTCCGGCAAAATCTCTACTTCGATAATCTTTTCCATTATCAATAATTACATCATCAGGTAATCCGTAAGTAGTTGCCGCATAATAAAATGCCTGAAATATTCTGTCAGAATTAGGGCTACCACATTGTATTGTCCAACCAAGCCATTTACTTGATTTATAATCTCGCCACGCAGTAACCCAAGGAAATACGACATTTCCATCAGAATCAAATACGGCAACATCTATTTGTGCGTGGTCAGATACCCAAACCTTGCCACATTCAACTGTTGAATAGTCTCTCTGTAAATAATTTCCGTATTTTTTATTAAATGCGGTTTTACCATATCGAGCAAGATAAATTGCTTGTTCAGGCATTTCACTTCTTAATCTTCTTATAAAAGTCACATAGCTTGGGAAATCTGAAAGCTCAACATTATAATGTCTAACAGCATATCCGTATGTGTTTTTCCAACAACTATATATAGAAGGAGCACCCTGATCCAAGTATATTTTTTTGAAATAATTGAATATATTATTATTAATTACTATTTTATTTGTGCTTTTACCATACTGAGCTAATAATCCTTTTATTCCATACTTTTTATATCTTCTTCTCATTCGTAAAATAGAACAATAAGATGTTTTTAATTCAGGATTATTTTCATTCCAAATTTTTATATATTCTTCTAATTTTTTCCCTTTTAAATCTGCGGAGCCTTTTAATATCTGAATATATTTGTCTGCTTGCATTTTTGCCCAATTTGGAGCATCAGAATAATTTATATTACTTGTATAAACAACATTTGACTGCTCTTCTTGAATATTTATTGGCAATGATTCTTTATGAATCATATAAATAAATTTTTTATTTTCTTGAACAATACGATAATTATATTCGCCTTTTCTGCATCGTTCTTTTAGTGTTTTAGGTTTGACATATAATAAATTGGCGGCATCCTCAACTGTGATCCAATTCTGATTATTTAATTTTTCAATTACCAATTTTTTCATTCGTTAGTTTGTAACCTTCAATTTTGATGCCTAATAAATGTTCAATGATATAAATGTCAATTTCTGGTCTGTTCTTTTCACCACGCATATGCCTGCTGACTATGCTTTTTGATAGGTGAAGTTCATTTTCAATATCTCTTGATTTTAGATTAACCATTGCCATAATTGCTTTAATAACAAGCACTTTTCGGCAATATGCACAAGTTTCCATATTTTTCTATTCCTCTCTTGTATAGTGTTAAGGTACTATATCAAGCAATACGGATTTTTAATTTAAATTAGAATTGCTGAGTTGAACTATTTTTAGCACAGCCGAGCTAACCCACATGTGGGTTGTCTCCTACCACTCGGTGCAATTTCTAACCTTTATAATTTAATTATATTTATCCATTTTGTGTTGAAAAGACCTGAAAATTTTGTTCATGAGAACTTTCTCACAGCAAACGCAATAAATTCGTTTTTTTAATTTTGCAAAAAAATAGTGTTTTTATTTATGACAACTAAATAAAAAACACTTTCAAAAAAAAGAGAAAAGTTTATTACGCAATATTAAGCAAATAAGATATTATTAATCGCCGTATATTGCTCGTCATAGTCTTTTCCATACTTCCATATTTCTTCGCACAGATGTAAGTGAAATTTAAAAGCAAATGAACGACTCAAAACCTTTCTATAACTCCTTAAATAAATATTTTTTATTAATAATCTTTCCTCTTCAGTATGCTTTTTGGGTTCTTTTGTTCGTATGGGTTTTTCTAACACATATAATTTATTATTATATAAATACAAATATACCGTTGTTCCCATATATTCTCGCTCTTGAGGAATTTTAGGTTTTACTTTTAGCCATCGCAATAATTCATCTTTTTGTTTTTGATATAGTGCTTGCCGGAATGACTGATAAAACATATTAACAACATGTTTTCCAAAATTAAAAACGGACATAACTTTTTTAGCCTCAACATCTGCACAGAAGCATTTAATCATATAATCTATATCTTGCTTTGAGTGGTGCTGATATCTTTGAGGTAGTCTATTTTTAGCCAAATAACTGCTTGCATTTTTATTATATTGATAAATCTTACCTTTTTTGATGAGTTTTTTATTTTTAACATACATTTCTAATAACGGAAGTAAAACTTCAGAATTCAATTCAGATATTGTTCCAATCTCATCCAATGTAAATTTATCGAGTCTTTTACACAGTCGCAATACTTTGTCTTTCATTTAATAGCTCCTTTAATGTTATTTCATCTAAAACTTCAATTTGATTTATGAGTGCTTTTTTCTCTATTTTATTTATTAATTTAACAATTTGACGAAACTGATCAGCTCTTGTTGTTAAATAATTCAGTCCGTCTTCTGTGATTTCTATGTCAGTCAAATCCTGTAAAATCAATTTAATATCTTCAGTTGTGTATTTTTCAAATTTAAATGTTTTATAAAT
>CALUSJ010000167.1 GCA_944323405.1 Candidatus Gastranaerophilales bacterium | reverse complement strand
TTCGACTTGCATGTATGAAGCACGCCGCCAGCGTTCGTCCTGAGCCAGGATCAAACTCTCCATTGTCAGAAAAGTTATGTCCTCATGTGCCTATTTTATTAGACACAAGCTCGAACTTCATTTTTTTGTCCGTATCACTTGCGAATTAACAAGTTTTTTCGTCTTCAGCTATTCTGTTGTCAATGTGCTAAACTTATTTGCATTTTATGGCTAGTTAAAAAATTGAACTTCGTATCAGCTATTTGATTACTTCAAACTTCCTCAAATTGTACAACCTGTGTACTATACTTATACCGGCGTTCATTGCCAACTATTTCATCTTATAACGTCAATCCAGTTTGTCAACCAAACTTTTATTTGCTATTTACATTTCGTTACATTAACATTATAAGATTTCAAAGTTCTATTATTGCTACGTTTATATTTCGGCATTCGGTGGTGTCCTTCCGATAAATCGGCTACCGTTGGCACCTTAGTGCAAATCATTTTCTTTACACATTATAAAATGTGCTCTGACATTATAAAATAGAAAAAAATAAAAATCAAGGGGTTTGTTTCTATAAATTTTTAAAACTTTTATTCCTTTGAAAACGCTGGATCATTTTCTTTTGAAATACTGTTGCCGCAGAGGAAAACACTTGATTTTTCTTCCATACAATATCCAAGCCTGATTCTAGAGGAGGATTTAAAGGTTTAAAACATAATTGGCTTTCTTCAGAAGTGTCAACAAGTTTGTCCAAAGTAATTGCAACACCAACCCCACTCCTTACCATTATTGCTGCGTTATAAACCAAATTATAAGTTGCTGCAATATTTAATTCGTCGTATTTATTCCCAAACCAATCCAAAAAACCACTGTCTTTTGAATATTTCGGGCTCATCTGGCGGGATACTAAAAGGGGCAAATTTGATAAATCTTCAAGCTTCACACTTTTTTTTGATGCAAGCAGGTTATCTTTTCTCATAACCACACCCCATATATCTTTTTGGGGCAGCGTTATATTATCATACTTTGACAAATCAATCGGCTGGATTAAGATCCCAAAATCAAGCAATCCCCTATCTAATTTTTCTGTAACATCTTCGGCATTTCCAGAGTAAATATGGAACTTTATCCCCGGGTATTCTTCTTGTATTTCTTTTATTAAGTCCGCAATATATTTCATAGAATCCGTTTCTCCACCGCCTATATAAATATCACCGCATATCGTATCAGAAATCGCCTGAAATTCAGCTTCTGTTTTATCAACCATATCAACGATTTCCTGAGCACGCATTCTTAACATCACCCCTTCCGATGTCAGTGTAACTCTGTGCTTCCCTCTTGTAAAAAGCTTTTGACCAAGTTCTCTTTCAAGCTCCTGCAATTGGCGGGTAAGAGTCGGCTGGGTCAAGTGAAGAGAATTTGCAGCTCGAGTAATACTGCCTTCTCTGGCTAATGCCAAAAAATATTTTAAAACCCGAATTTCCATAAAAACAGAATATATTATTTAATTATGCTTGTCAAGCATAATTAAATATTTAATATAAGTATTTGCTATTTTAAAAAAATGGTAAATAATAATATATATAGGTCAAAATTACATGACTAAAGAATATAAAAATAAAATAGAAAATCAAACATACGATAAAGAACGCTCTCTGTATAATCTAAAAAATACGGAAGTTTTGAATTGTGTTTTTGCAGGACTTGCCGATGGAGAGTCTGTTTTAAAAGAATGCCGCAGCATAAAAGTTAACGGATGCAAATTTTCTCTTAGATACCCTCTATGGCATGTAAAAACTTTTGAGCTATCAGATTCTTTGCTTGACGAAAAAGCCAGGGCGCCTATTTGGTATTCAAAAGACGGCTTAATAAAAAATTGTGAAATAAATTCAATCAAATGCTTAAGAGAATGCAAAAATATTAAGCTTGATAACTGCAATATTTCATCAGATGAGTTTGGCTGGAAGTCTTCCTATATCGAGATTTCAAATTCAAATATTAATTCTGTTTACTTTTTATTTGAATCAAAAAATATCGTTATAAAAAATTTAAAAATGAGTGGTAAGTATTCGTTCCAATATATGAAAAACGTTCAAATTTCAGATTCTGAATTAGATACCAAAGATGCTTTCTGGCACAGCAAAAATGTTACGGTAAAAAATTCCGTCATAAAAGGCGAATACTTGGGATGGTTTTCAGATGGGCTTACACTAATAAATTGCAAAATCATCGGGACACAGCCATTATGCTATTGCAAGAATTTGAAGCTTATAAATTGCGAAATGATAGATACTGATTTGAGTTTTGAATATTCAGATGTTAATGCAGATATAAAAGGTCAAATATTGTCAGTTAAAAACCCAAAATCCGGCATTATTAAAGCTGACAGCGTCGGAGAAATCATTACGGAGGATTCTGTTACCCCCTGCCGTGGTAAAGTAGTAGAAAAATTCAGCCCCCAAAAACATATCTTATGCGGATGCGCTGTATAAAATAAAGAAAAAAAGGAAAAATCATGGAAATATTAAATGTAGCAACACCAAGAGGTTTAGTGTTAAAGGGCGCTATGTTCGGCGATATTAATAATGATACAGCACTTGTTATGCTGACGGGAATTTGTTCTAATGTGTTTCAAAATGAATTATTGTACAGCACAGGGAAATTACTTAGTGAAAACGGAATTACGTGTATTATAGCGCACGCCCATGACTCATTTTCCTGCTTTGCTTATACTGATTTATCTATTGGGAAACAAAAACACACCGGCGTATACAATGATGATTTTAGTATGGTTTATGAAGATGTTGAAACCTATGTAAGGTATGCAAAAGAAGAACTGGGCTTTCGGCATATAGTTTTAGGCGGGCATTCTTTGGGCTCAAATAAAATCATACATTACCTTGGAAACACGCCTGATGATTTTGTAGACTATTTTATAGTTTCATCACCTGTTGATATTATGCACTGGTGGAATATTATGCCGAATATTGATAAGTGTTTTGAGCTCGCTAAATCCTGGGCTGAAGCAGGAAGAGGTGATAATATTTTGCCATTCTTGTTTGGAGGGTTTTCGCCAATGACAGCAAATACAGTTTTAGGGTTTTACAATGCGGATAATCTCAAAAACTGCCCAGTTTTGAGCGGGGAAGGTGAGACAAAATCTCTATACAATATAAAGCCAGAAGGTGCTTTTATTATAGGCTCAAGGGATTCGGTAACAGGCGAAAGCCCTAAGGGGTTTATGGAAACATTAAATTCTTGGACTAAAAATTCTGAACACAATAAAGTCATAGAAGTAGAAGGAGCTTCACATATTTTCTATGGGATGCATGATGTTTATGCCGAAACGATTTTGGGCTGTATACTGAACCAATTGAGCCCTGTAGGTGTGATATAGAGTGACTAGTGAATAGTGAGTAGTGAATAGTGAATAGGTGAATAAGAGTGAGGGGTGAAACGTGAAGGGTGAAGGGAGCATTTTAGGTTTAGGTTCGGCCGTGTAGTGTCATTGCGAGGACGATTAGGACGAAGCAATCCAGCTGATTATTAACTATTACATTTTGATCTAAAATATAGAAATATTAGAGTTGAGGGTGACTAGTGAATAGTGAATAGTGAATAGTGAGTAGTGAATAGGTGAATAAGTTAATAAGGGAATAAGGGCGTAGAGCAAGCAATGCCTGACTTTCTGTCATTGCGAGGACGATTAGGACGAAGCAATCCAGCTGATTAATAACTATTACATTTTAATCTAAAATACAGTAATATTAGAATTTAGGTGAGTAGTGAATAGTGACTAGGTGAAGGGTGAGGGGTGAAGGGTGAAGGGAGCATTTTAAGATATAGTAGTAGGTCTGGGAGTGCCTGACAAAAACTAAGGGGTTTAAGAAGTAAATAGGTGAATAAGTGAATAAGTGAATAAGGTGCAAAACAAGAATACCCTTTAACTTCTTCTAAACTCCTAAACTTCTAAACTCCTCAATCCTGCTAAAGCTGTAGCTCAAGCATTACCTGACTTCCTGTCATTGCGAGGACGATTAGGACGAAGCAATCCAGCTGGTTAATAACTATTACATTTTAATCTAAAATACAGAAATAGTACCGTTCTTTTTATTAAATAGAG
>CALUSJ010000166.1 GCA_944323405.1 Candidatus Gastranaerophilales bacterium | reverse complement strand
CGTGCGAAACAATCGAAATAAATTCAGATTTTAATCTTTCAAGCTTTTGGAGCTTTCTGTTTGTGGCTTTTAATTCCTGAGTAAACGACGCACTCTGGAGCGGAATTGTTACCTGCTGCACAAGGGTCTGGAAACAAGTTGCATCTTCTGTAGAAAACGGTTTTTCACGATAGATTTCAGTAAACCCAAAAAACTCGTCATTTAATGCAATCGGTGCAAACATATTATCGTATTGCAAAACCGAAAAATCATATTCCTGAATATTATGCTTTATATTCTTTTCAATCTTCAAATTCCCGATTTTAATATCAATCGGCGGGTCAGAAAGCAGCGATTTGTAGCTTAAAATCGCTCTTAGCTTTAATGCTTCTAAAAGCCTGTCCGAAATCTTGTAAAGTGAATTGATTATCAAAACCGGCTCCCGCTCGGAACGAAATATAAGCGTGCAAGAAAGGTCAAAGCTCAAAGATTTTTCTATTCCTTCTATCATGATGCTTACAAGCTTATCTTTGTCTAAAGACCCCGCAAGCTGCGAACTTGTGTTATAAAGAACATTTAGCTGGTATAAGCTTCTTGCAAGCTCTTGATTTGATTTGGAAAGCTTAAGAAGCGCCTGACGGGTTTTTATGCTCGAATCAATTGTTGCTGATAAAAGTTTCTTATCAATAGGAGCTTTTATAAAAAGGTTTGCATTGTGCATAATATCCTTATTATGCTCTTTTTCGCCTAATATAAGCAAAACCACAACAGGATAATGCTTGATTTTTCTACAAAGTATCTTCAAATCAAGAGTTTCAATATCCCCGTCAACCATAACAACATCCGGCTCTTCCACTTCTAAAACATCGAAAACCTGTGTTTCATCAACAGAAACAACTATCTCCGATGAAGGAAAAGTCTCTCTGACTATTTTTTCTTTTTCACCATCCTCGCTAATCAGCAATAACTTTGTCATAATATAATAATACCAAAAATAAGATGTAAAATACAATGCGAGGTTCAGAAGAAGCTATCGATTTGTAGAGAGCAGCCCGCAAATGAATAATTAAAAACAATAAATAGGGGTTTATATCCCAATATTATAAAACCTTGTAAGGGAAAGATGGGCTGGCTTGTTTCATCCAACCCATCCCAAAAACTAAGCGACAGTTTTTGATTTTTCAATACAATTGATGAGTGTTGAAGCTACTGTTTTTTGTTCCTCCAACGTCAATTCAGGGAACATCGGAAGCGATATAACCATTTCTGTATCTTTTTCAGTATTCGGAAGAGTGCCTTTACCCCATCCAAGATGTGCATGAACTTTTTGTAAATGCAATGGTATAGGATAATAAAGCATTGCGCCGATTCCTGCTTCCTGTAACATTTTGTGGATATTATCCCTGTTTGGAATCTTAACAGTGTACTGGTGGTACACGCAGTAAGTATTATCTAATTCTTTTGGTGTCTGAATATCAGGACAACTTGCAAAAAGCTCATTATAAGTTTTTGCGTGTTCTCTTCTTAATTTATTCCATTTATCAATATAATTAAGCTTAACTCTCAAAATAGCAGCCTGTATTTCATCCAATCTTGAATTAACCCCGATTTCGTCGTGGTGATATCTTATAGCACCGCCGTGGTTACGAAGCGCAACTATCCTGTTTTTCAAGTTCTCACTGTTTACGGTAATGAGTCCGCCGTCACCCATACCGCCTAAGTTCTTAGTCGGATAGAAGCTGTAGCAGCCAATATCACCAAAAGTACCGACTTTTTGGCCTTTGTATTCAGCCCCAATTGCTTGGCAGCAATCTTCGATTACGTATAAGTTATGGCGTTTAGCAATATCCATTATCGCATCCATGTCGCAAGGCTGGCCGTATAAATGCACAGGAATTATTGCCTTTGTTTTTGGCGTAATTCTTTTTTCGATTTCCTTAGGGTCAATATTAAATGTGTCGGGATCAATATCTGCAAAAACAGGAGTAGCTCCTACAATACCAATTGCTTCTGTTGTTGCAACAAAAGTAAACGCTGTTGTGATAACTTCATCACCTGCACCTATGTCCAATGCTCTTAGTGCCAAATGCAGTGCATCAGTACCTGAGTTTAGGCTTACGGTATAATTGCATCCGATGTATTTTGCAAGCTCTGCTTCCAAAGCTTTAACATTCGGACCTAGAATATAAGAACCTGAACGTAAAACTTCACATACAGCTTTTTCTATTTCACTACCGATAGTAGCGTACTGTCTTTTTGAATCTAAAATTGGTATCATAAATCCTCCTATTTTTTTCTCTCTATAATAAAAGTTTAACACATAATATTAGTGCCTTTATATAATCTTAATTGGAAGGGTGATAGTGAAAAGTGATTGGGTGACTTAATAGGGTCGAGGAGTTTAGGAGTTTAGGAGTTGAGAAGAAGTTAACTAATATTTTTATTTTGAACTTTGTTTGAGACGATTAAAGAATATTCTTTAACATTTAATAAAAATTTTGATGCGATAAATCTGTGATTTACCGCATCCTACCAACTTGTGCTATAATAAGGATATGAAAAAAGATTGTGCAAACATAAAAATGCCTGATACGACTCTTTTATATGACCTTTCGGATTTTTTCAAGCTAATGGGTGACAGCACAAGAATTCAACTTCTTTGGGCATTAGAAGAAAACGAGATGTGTGTCGGAGAGTTAGCTGCCTTACTTAACATGACAAAATCTGCTGTCTCTCATCAGTTAAAAATTTTGAGAAGTTCAAAGCTTGTCAAGGCCGAAAAGCGCGGCAAAAATGTTTTCTATGCTCTAAGTGACCACCATGTCAGAACCATTTTAGAGATGGCTTTAGAACACGTTAACGAATAATTCCTCTTTTTCTTTGTTTATATTCTCTTGCAACTTGTTCTGCGCAATCTTCTGAATACTTGTACTTACTCAAATCCAGGTTTATAAGCCCTTCTGATTCATCTTGCAAAGTTCGCTTTACTTTGTAAGGATAAGTTTCATACCCGCAAAAATCGCCATTCTGGATAATTCTTATAATTTTATTTATATATTTTTGACAATTCTTAGGTATATTAGGGAATCTTTCTATAAAATTCTTTAGCGGAATATTTGCCCTTGTGCTGTTTGCGTTAGCAGAAACAAGCATAAAATTCGCAATAGAATTTTCTCCGCCCAGTGAATCCGGCCTTATATGTTCTATTGTGCCAATAGAAACCCTTAACAGTCTTTTTGCAATTTCCTGCTGCGTTCTGTCTGCATACTTTACAATGAATGCGTTTTCGCTGGTCACAGATGTTGGAAGATAAACGGCTCTTTCTTTTAAGCGCTCAAAAACTTCTGCCTCATCCCTTCTCGGATGTATATCATCAAAAGAACTAAGCAAAGTTTTTCTCTTGAAAATATTTTCTTTTGAGTTCTCAAGAATTATCTGCCGGCATTTAGTCGTTCTCCGATGGATTTCTAGAGCCTGGCTTGGAGATAAGTCTAAAGAAATTTTATCAACATCATCCAATACATTAAATTCTTCTAATTTTAGTTTTATCAAAGCTTCGTTATAGTGTTTGCGTAAGATATCCGGCAGAGTAACATCCGGGAACTTGTTAACGTAATCCACAAACATCCTAAAAATCCGCTTTTCAACAGGCTGCATATAATGTGTTTGAGAAGAAAGTATTTTATAAACATCTTTTACATTTCTACACTCATCCAGTTTTTTCTCGATTTTGGTTTCTTTAGCCGCCGCAATCATGGGAACACCGAAATACGGGCAGATTATATCATTGTATTTTTGGAGTTTTTTTAGCGGATTCCCGGCAGAAGTACTCCCGCTAAATACAGGCAAAACATTCAACTTGCTTTCTTTTTGAGGAAAACAAATATTCTTATTATACCCAATGGGGCCTGTTGGTAAAATATGCACTTATGATACACTCCTTGTTACCATAATAACAGGAGGAAAGCGTATTTACAAGTACAATTATTTTTTCTTATCTGCAAGTTCGCTGTCCATCCTCAGGAATACTGGTTTGATATCCTCTTTTTTGATAAGCATGCCGGCCCTTAGACTATTACAGCTAATATCGTCAAGTTTAGTTTTTAAATCATATCCAAGCTGCTCCGCCATTCTTGAAGCAATATTCGGGCAATATGGGTAAATGAGTGAAGATATTACAGTCATAACCTGAAGTACATTTGTTAAAACTTCACCGCACTTATCCATTTTACCTTCTTTTGCAAGAGTCCATGGTGCATTATCGGTAACGTACTTGTTCGTAATATCAACCAATTCAATAATTTTTTGTGCTGCTTCCTGAACTTCAAAATAATCAAAATGATGTCTTATTGCTTTAACAGTTTCAAGGGCTTTTTCTTCAAGCTCGTTTTTCCCCAGAAATTCAGGCTTTATTTCACCGTCAAAATACTTTACAAGCATTGAAAGAGTTCTGTTAAGCAGATTTCCCATAGAATTCGCAAGATGAGCGTTAACTTTTTCTTTAAAGTCCTCATCTGAATAGTTTCCATCCTTGCCGCAAGGCGCAGCAGAAGCCATATAATACCTGAACGGGTCAGGGATATCTAGATTAAACGCCTCAAGAACAGCTGTAGGTGAAATTACATTACCGAGAGACTTAGACATCTTGGTTTGGTCAATCGTAATCCAGCCGTGTGCAAGAATATGTTCCGGGAGCGGAAGTTCAAGCGCCATAAGTATTGCAATCCAATAAATACTATGGAATTTTAGAATATCTTTGCCGATTACCTGAACATTTGCCGGCCAATATTTTTTAAATTTTTCGCTGCTGTTTCCATCCGGGTCATACCCGAGTGCTGTAATATAGTTTGACAAAGCATCTATCCAAACATATATAACCTGTTCTTCGTCGCCTAAAACCGGGATTCCCCAATTCACATTAGATTTTACACGTGATACGGAGATGTCTTCTATATTCTCAAGCTGGTTTAAAACCTCGTTTGCACGAAAAGATGGAACAATAAAATCAGGATTTGTCTTAATATGCTTGATAATAGCATCTTTGTATTTAGTAAGTTTGAAGAAATAATTCTCTTCCTGAACAACTTCAGGTTTTTTCATATGGTCAGGGCAAAGTCCGTCTTCTGTCAAATCTTTTTCGCTCAGAAACGCCTCACAGCCAGAGCAATAAAGCCCCGTATAAGCATGTTTATAAATATCGCCCTTTTCAACAAGTTTTTTAAAAATCTTTTGTACAATCTCAGCGTGCTGCTCATCCGTTGTTCTTATAAACTGTGAATAATCTATATCCAATGCTTTCCAGGCATCCTTAAATTTTTGAGCGTTCATATCGCAGAATTCTTTTGGAGAAATATCTTTTTCTGCTGCTGTTTTCTGAATTTTTATACCGTGCTCATCCGTGCCGGTTAAAAAATATGTGTCCTCTGCTCTTTGAGTAAAATGCCTGTATATAACATCTGTAAGGATTTTTTCGTATGCATGCCCGATATGCGGTGCACCGTTTACATAATCTATCGCTGTTGTAGTATAAAATTTTTCCATATTCTTCATTCCCTCTATATTTTGTAATTGATTATATCATAAAAAAAACTATGGATTTTTGGATTTTTTTGCTTTTTCTATCTTTAATTTGTTATTGATTTATATTTGGTGTATATTGTATAAAAAGTTATTTTATTAGAGGGCGCTAATATGCAAGAATGTACGTCGGTTATAGTATTGGATGAAAACTCGGCTTCTAGGGAAGTGATAAAATCATATTTGGATGAGTATGGTGCATTTAATAGCATAAAATTATTCGGGAATTATCAAGAAGGTTTTGAAGAAATAAAGAATCTTGATGGAAATTGCATTGTGATTATGGATATTACAAATATCAAATATGGCACGATAGAAATTGCTGAGAAAATAAAGCTTTATACCCCAAGGCTCATCATAACTTCGACAGATTATTCAACCAATACCATAGTTAAAGCTCTTCGTGCAGGCGCCAAAGAGTTTTTGCCTAAGCCTATTATTAAAGAAGAGCTTGTGAGAGTCTTAAATATGTTTTCTTATTATGACAATGAAAAAGACAATTCTCAAGCAAAAGTTATTACAATATATTCAAACAAAGGCGGAATCGGCAAAACCACAATTGCCGTAAATCTTGCCTCTGAGCTCTCTAAAGTTACTAAAACCAAAGTGGCGCTCATTGATTTGAATCTTCAGCTGGGCGATGTTTCAACTTTTTTGAACCTAAATCCGCCGTTTGATGTGAATTATGTTATCAAAAACCTTCTTGATAAAGAAGAAAATATTCTAATTAATGCTTTTGAAAAATATAAAGAGACTTCCTTGTATGTTTTAGCAGATCCAAGCTATATAGAACAATCCGAAAGCATTACTCCGCAGCAGATAACAGAGTTATTCAGAACTCTAAAAAAGATTTTCCCGTATATTATTGTTGATATGTCTGCAAACATCGATGCAAATTCACTAAAAATTCTTGATTGTTCAGATATAATCCTGTTCACTACAATTGTTAATATTCCAGCAATCAGAAATGCACAAAGATGTTTAAATTTATTCCACTCCAGAAGGTATCCTAAAGATAAAGTAAAAATTATTATTAACCGTTTTATGGATAATGATGAAATAAGTATTGAAGATATTGAGAACACGCTAGGAGAAAAAATTTATTGGAAAATTCCGAACAACTATTTTACTATAATGGATGCAATAAATAAAGGCGCAAGCATTTCGGAAATTAGCCAGGCGTCTAATATAGGTACAAACTTTAGGGACTTTGCATCTAAAATCTCTGATGATATTATTGAAAAAGAAATAACCCGATACAGAGTTTAGGAGAAAAAATGTTAGGCTGTATAAAAGAGAGTTTTAAATTAACCAATAAATATATAATACTTGCAACACCCCTTATTATATTTTCTTTATTGTCAAGTTTGTACATATTGTTTTCAAGCCACGGCAGCTTAATTAATCTTATGATTGCACTTGTTTTGTTCACTCTTATGGTAGCTGCCTTTATATCAGGCTGGTTCTTTATGATTCGCAAATGCATTAAAGAACCCGAAATAGACGAACCTGTCCTTTTAATAAAAGATTTTCCAGAAGGTGTTGGAGAATATTTTCTTTCCGCTCTAGGATTAATATTTTGTACTTTTATTATCTCAACCGTATTTATATTATTGTCTTATTTTCTCGGAATGAAATTTATAGGCAGTATCGGAATTTCATCGGAGATACTGTCGAAAAGTATGGAATCTTTTGAAAGCCTTAAAGCTATGCTGCTTTCTCTTAATGAAACTCAGCTGCTTAAGCTTAATGCCTGGAATCTGCTATTGTTTGGTACAATGTCTCTAACTTACTTTTTAGTTATGTTCTATGTACCGGCAATGTTCTTTAAAGAAAAAAATCCTCTAAAAGCTTATCTTGTTTCATTAAAAGATTTATTTAGCAGAAAATTTTTTAAGAATCTTCTGCTGTTCTTGATTCTATTGGTTTCATATTTTATAATATCAATCTTTACAACTATTTTTGGACTAAATATTCTAATGCATTTTGTCTTTACACTGATAAATTTTTATTATCTGGTATTTATTTCTGTTCTAATTTGTTATTATTACTACATAAATTATGTAAAATGCGGACAGCTTTTCGATAGACGGGTTTAATAGGTTTTTCACGAGTATAAACATAATTAATATGGGTCTGTATAAAATCATTTTCAAGAAGCAGCTGCTCAATATTAGAACGCTCTGTATCATACTCACCTATAACAACCAGAGATGTATTATCAAATTTTTGCATTTTTTGTATAAGCAGTCTGCGCCGTGCATCATCCAAATAAGGCCAAAAATTGCGGCATAGAAGAATTGTATCAGAAGACGGAATATCATCTATATCCTGAAAAATATCTCCAAGACTAAATTTTACCTTGTCTCTTATATTATCTTTTGCTTGAACTGCAAAATCATCTTCATTATCCGTCGGTAAAACAGGAGTAAAATATTCAAAAAATTTATTTTTGGTATAGTGATTTGCAAGATAAACATCCGCATCTGACATGCCTATAGGACTATTATTTTTTGCGTTTTCAATGTTTTCTTTATTAATATCTTTTGCTAATATTGGAAAAAACTTTTCAGCCTTCTCACCGCATTTGTTGATTAGCTGCATTGCTAAAGTATACGGCTCAGGCCCGTTTGAGCATACGTGATTAATTACATTAACTTTTGGGGTGTTTTTATATTTGTGTAAAATATAATTTGTAAAACTCTGCCAGTCCAGACCGCAGCGATAAAAATATGTAGTCGTTCTGTACATCAGTTTTCCCTGAGAATCCTTGATTATCCGGCGATTTGTCCCGAAACCCGGAGCACTATATCTATTGTTAATGGGATTTATCTTCATAATTTATTTTTATTAAAAAACAAAAAAAAATATTTTGCTATAGGATATAAAATAATATTAGATTTTCTGCAAGTTCTATAAAAAAACTCTTAAAATTACATAAAAAAAAGACCTTGTAATATACCAAGGCCTGTCCGTTTAAATAAGAAGAGAGAGCTTTATATTCAAGAAAAAAACCCTAAAAAATTTTTTTGCTAGTTATTGTCAAATTATTTACAAAACTTAATAAATGTAATTCGCCGGATAATAAAGGCGGCAGAAGGCCGCCTTTTTGTTAATGTTATTGAGTTTTTATAAAAACTACTTGGTTTGTTCTTTTGTTTGTTTTGGCTCAGGTGTTATAGGTTTTATTACACGCTTCGGATTATAGCTTTCATTCAAGTATTCAATCTTTGCGTTTTTCATTAAACCTTCGGTCAGTTTCTTTAATACTGAAATTTGTTTTTGAGTTTCTAGATAGAATTTAATTTCATCCTTTACTTTATCAAATGGTGTAGAACCGGCTTCCATTCTGTCGGTAACTTTAATTATGTGGAATCCGTATGGAGATTGAACAAGATTGTCGCTGATTGTATTAGGTTTCATAGAAAAAGCTGCATTTGAGAATTCGGGCACCATAGCTTCTTTAGGGAAAAATCCCAATTCTCCGCCTCTTTCTGCACTTGCTTTATCATCAGATTTTTTCTGAGCTATCTTTTCAAAATCAGCAGGATTTTGTTTTACTTCTTTTAATATTGATTCAGCTTTTGCTTTCTGAGCAGCAATTTGTTCTTCTACTTTAGTGTTTAAATCAGTAGGATTAATTTCTGGATTTTTTTCTTTAATTTTCTGTATCAACTCTAAAGTATTTGCAGAGATTAAAATATGCGATGCTCTTACTTGCTCTCCGTGAGTAAATTCATTTTTATGAGTATTGTAATAATTTTCTGCATCCTTATCTGTAATATTAATCTTTTCGATTGAATTTACAAGTTTTTTAATCTTTATTTGAGTCTTTAAATCTTCTGTAAACTGAGCATTTGAAATCCCTCTAGCTTTTAGAAGCTTGTTCAGTTCTTCTTTAGAACCAACTTTGTCAATTATGGTTTTTAATTCATTCTGAACATCTTCCTCTGATGCAGTTATACCACGTTTAGCAATTTCTTCATCAAGAAGAGATTTTACGATTAATTCGTTTACTATTTTATCTTTGAAAATTCCATACATAGGATTTTCATCAGATTTTACAAAATTCTTTGAACCGCCAAAAGCCTTTAAAAATGATTTATCTACAGTTGTATCAAAAGCTTTATCAAACTCTCCTTGGGTAATAACAGTATCATTAACTTTTATAATACCTTCTGATTTGTTCATTAATGTACAGCCGGAAAACAATACTGTTGAAATCGCCAGACATGTTAATAATTTTTTCATTTGAATACTCCTCTTATTTGTCAGAATTTACCAACTACATAATAAAACAAACGAACAAAAAAGTTAAACACATTTTTACGCTTCTTAATAAAAAAGAATATAATACGATTTATGCAGAGAGCTTGTGTAGTACAAAACTAAAATACTTATTCCCAACCAGCTTCCTTGTGTTATAATCGTAATAGTATGAAGCGAATATTAAGAAAACTGTTTTCTAAAGTTACATTTGTTATTCTATTATGTATAACTGCATTATTAATATTCTTTTTTTGGGGCTGGTTTGAAAAACAATTTCTAAAAGCTAAAGGGATGTACTATATCTATAGAGGCGATCAAGCATATTCTCAGAATAACATGGCAAAAACTCTGGAATTATACCACGAAGGGCTTAGGCTTTTCCCTGAGCATTATGAGGCCTGGTTTAACCTTGGAAACATCTATGCCGTATACGAGGATTATTATTCGGCAGTGGATGCATATGAGCATGCAATAAAATACAATCCAAAATATGTCATGGCAAGAATGAATCTCGGCATTGTGTATTCAGAAGATTTGGGTTTGTTTGATGAAGCTATTGAACAATTTGATATAATCACACAGTTACGGCTTTTTAAGCTCTGGATACCTTTTGTTTACAGCAATGTCAAGAGCGTTAAAGGAAACAGAGGTATTGCTTATTATAATAAAGGCGTAGCATACAAGCAAAAAGCAATGTATCTGCCTCTAGAAAAAAGATATCTTATGTATAAATACTTAGGCGAAGCCATTGCTGCTTACAAGAAAGCTCTTAAGATACTCAAGAAGAATTATGATATTTACTATAATAAAGCAGTAGCACACCATCTTCGTGGTGAGTACAGAGATGCCGGGCTTGATTATTGCAAAGCTATTGAACTTGAGCCAATGAGATACGAAGCACATTACAATCTGGCAGTATTATTACGTGAAATACATAGATATCGTGATTCTGTAAGCGAACTTCAAAAAGCTGCAATGCTTATTCTTGAAGAACCAGATGCTTCTGAGCTTCAGTCGGCATATATTTTCAATCTCTTAAATGACGTAACCCGCAAATTTATCACAAGCGATGAATACTATACCCAAAGGCTTTCGGAAGAGCCGACTACGGGAATAAGCTATACTTATGTGAACGGTAAAATTGTGCCGGATGAAGAATTTGATAAGGCTATTATCAAGAACTTCAAAACCTGCGCCGGAATTGATTTTTTTAATGAGGAAGAAGAATACTAATGGAAAACAAAGAACTCTATTTTTTATCAAAAGTTTCTGACTTATTTGCCGGAGAAATAAATATTTCTGAGCTTATAGACAGGCTTAAAGAGTTTTTAAAAGAGTATATTGAATTCGAAAAACTCGCCGTATACGTATTTGACAGCACGACAAATACAATCCGTAATTGTGAAGATAACTGGAGTATTATTGAAGATAATTCTCCAATCTATGAAACTTATGAAAAAATAAAAGAACACGATTTTGTAATTAATTCAAAAGCATACAAACTTCCGCCTGTAATCGGTGAAATTAATCTTTCTATCAGTTCAATATTTATGCCTTTGATAAAAGACGGTGAAACATTCGGGATTATTGAACTTATTTTTGCTAAAGAAATGCCTGTAGATAGAGAATTTTTGTTTCTGATGAGAGTTTTTTCATCTCAAATATCTCTAAAACTTCAAAATATTGTTCTCAATGAACAATCAAAGATTAATGTTGAATTTCACGATTCAATGAAAAATATTGCAAAAATTATAGAAACCCAATACGAGCTCAATTATATAGTACCTTTAATCGGAGAGATGCTTGATAGATTTATTTCTGATCATTTAATCTATATTTTCTTACGCTCAGATGACGAGTTTAAACTTGTCTGGCCAAAAGCTTGCAACGATGAAAGGATTTATGAAGCTATAAATCAACTCACTATTGATACAGAGTATATACTTACAAATAACGATAAAATCGGGGCTTTTCCATTAATATCAGATAATGAAATAACCGGCTGTATTGCAGCAAGGAGTACACTCGACAAGCTTTCCAAACGTGATATAAGTTATTTGGAACAACTTACGAGACAATCTGCAATCACAATTAACAGAGCGAATACTTATGCAAAAGTATTGCAATATGCGACACTTGATGCGCTTACAGGCCTGAACAACAGGCGCCAGTTTGAACTTCGGTTAAAACAGGAAATCGCAAGTACAAAACGGCAAAAAACTCCGCTTTGCGCCATGATGATTGATATAGACTATTTCAAAAAAGTAAATGATACATATGGCCATGCAAGCGGTGACAGTGTATTAAGAACGGTTGCTTCTATAATAAAAGAACATTTAAGAGAATCGGATATTCCCTCAAGATACGGCGGAGAAGAGTTTGCAGTACTGCTGCCTTTTACCAAAATTGAAGAGGCAAAGATTGTAGGAGAACGTTTGAGAAAAGCTGTTGAAGAGACTCCTATTCCTATTGACAAAAAAAATATCAATGTCACAATAAGTATGGGTTTAGCGGAATTCAGGCAGGAAGAAACCGGCGAAGAACTTTTTGGATATGCTGACAAGGCTTTGTATGAAGCAAAAGAAAGCGGAAGGAACAGGGTATGTGTAAATTCAGATGTGAAAGCTTAGATGATACAAAAAAATTGGCATCTAAATTTGCAGAACTTATTAAAGAGAACGGCTGTTTTATTAACCTTTTTGGCGAAATCGGCGCAGGCAAGACTGCTTTTGTAAAGCTTGTTGCAGATGCTCTTGGGATTAAAGAAAAAGTTACAAGCCCGAGTTTTGTTATATTGAACGAATACCACAGCGCATCAATTCCTGTTTATCACTTTGACCTTTATAGACTAGAAAATGCCGGCGTTAAGACGATTGCAGACGAGCTCAGGGAATATTCTGAAGGAAAGCAGATTACATTTGTTGAGTGGGCAGAGTTTTCTCAAGGAGAACTTCCATTTGACAGGGTGGAAATCAATGTTGGTTATGAAGATGATGACAGCAGAGTTTATGAATTCCGAGCTGTTGGAGATAAATATATTAATATACTGGAAGGACTAAAAATTTGAATATATTAGCTTTTGATACTTGCCTCGATAAAACTTATGTAACATTAAGCAGTGATGAAAATATCATAAAAACCGAAATAATCTTATCTGACGGGAAAAATTACCACTCTGCTTATCTAATTTCAACTATAATCAGGATTTTAAAAGAAGCGGGTTTAACGCCTCAAGATATAGATTTAATCGCAACAGATATTGGGCCTGGAAGTTTTACTGGAATAAGGGCGTGTGTGACAGTTGCAAGAGTTATGGCACAGCAGCTTAATATAAAAGCTGTCGGAGTTTCTTCTCTGGAAATATTATCAAAGATACTCGGAGGCGATGATTTGGTTGCATTGGACGCTAGGAAAAACAAGGCCTATTTGTATGACGGTAAGATTCTTGGTGCAGTTGAGCTTGAGGAAGTTGACAGGATTGTAAAGAATAAAGTTGTAATAACTGATAACAAGCTTCTGGAAAGATTTAAGGACTCAAGTCCTGTTTCTTATGAAGAAGGTGATTATAACCTGGGAGAAATCCTTGTAAAGCTTGCAGTTAAAAAAACTGAAACAGACTGGCGGAAATTAAAACCTTTGTATATACAGCCGCCGCCGGTGTTTGGAAGATAAACAAAACTTTTTTAGTATTTTGTTTTTTCACGCCAATATTATAGTGCTTGTACTTTGTATTGCAAAAATATCTTGTGTATAGTAAAATATGTTTAAATTTATAGGCAACTGAGAGTAGATGAACCTAACAGATATATTTTTAAATATTTTTATAATATTATTTTTACTTTTTGTTAACGGTTTTTTTGTAGCTGCAGAGTTTTCTCTTGTAAAAGTTCGCAGAACCCGCTTGGAGCAGCTTTGCAACGAAGGGAATTCAAATGCAAAAAGGGCATTAAAGCTTGTTAATGATGTAAATAAGATGCTTGCTGCGGCACAATTAGGCGTAACAATTGCAAGTATTGCTCTTGGTTGGGTTGCAGAATCTACAATAGTTCAATTAATAGAACCTTTGCTTAGAATATTTTTTGCTTCACATAGTGTATTATCTGCACACGCAATAGCAGTTCCTATATCATTTGTACTTGTCACATATTTCCATGTACTTTTGGGAGAACAATTACCAAAATGCATATCTTTAAGACATCCTGAAACATTGGCACTTTTGATATCTACGCCGATGGATGTTTTTATTACGGTTTTTAAACCTTTTGTCTGGCTTCTTGAAGTTTCTGGAAACAAAATTTTGGCAGCGTGCCACGCTAATTCAGAAGATGCTTCTCTTGTTCATTCAACAGAAGAGTTGGATATGTTAGTTGATGCAAGCTACAATGAGGGAGTATTGAATGAAACCGAAGCAGAGATGCTTCATAACATGTTCAAGTTTTCGGATTTGATGGCAAAACAGGTTATGATACCAAGAACCGATATGGTTTGTATTCCAAAAGACATTTCTTTTGAGGAATTGAACAAAGTTGCGCTTGAGAATCAATACACTAGATACCCCGTTTATGAAGAAAACATTGATAAGATTTTAGGGTTTATTCATGTCAAGGATTTGTATTCTCTTGCAATGACCAAGGAAAACTATTCAATGGACAAGATTATAAGACCGTTAATGCTTGTACCTGAGACCATGACTTTGGATAATTTAGTAATAGAATTCAAGAAACGTCATTTACAGATGGCGGTGGTTATTGATGAATTCGGCGGAACTTCTGGATTAATAACTTTGGAAGATGTTTTAGAAGAGATTATTGGAGATGTTCAGGACGAGTTTGATGAAGAAGTTGAAGCAGACATTCAAGAGATTGGAGAAAATACATACGTTGCAAACGCAATGATGCGTATTGATGAGCTGGTTAAATTCTTTGATCTTCAAGAGTCTTTATTTGAAGAAGATGATGTAGATACTATTGCAGGGCTCGTGGTAAAACTCTTAGGAAGAATTGCAAATGTCGGTGATACGGTTTCATTTAACGGTTTAACTTTTACCGTCACAGAGATTGACGGGGCAAGAATTACAAAACTACAGATATACAAAGAGCCGGTTACTATAGAAGAAGAATCCGAAGAAGCGTAATTGTTCTTGAATTTGGTTCTTATTCTATTTCATTGATTGAATTTTGCCTTTCTCTTTATACAGAGTTTGGAAAATTGTTTGAGAACGACGATAATTGTTTATTGTAGCTTCTAATGAAGCATTTATTGTAATATAAATTACTGGAATAGAGATAGCTATTGTTAAAATTGCAACGATAGCATGTCTTATAACCGTTTGGATTATTTTAAACCGCTGTTTTGTGACAGCTATATCGTTTTGTTCTTTCAATATATTATTAATCAGATTTTTGCGTTCTTTTACTGTAAGCCCTTCTATAAAATCAACATTCTTTGGATCTATATAAATAACATACTTAGAGTATTTAATATTTCCATCCAAGAAATCCAGACTGTCATTGTAACTTTTTTGTTCCGGGGTTAGTTTACGCTCAATAATATTTCCGTTAGAAACCTTTTCAATATCTTCAGGCTGGGGAGTTTCTGCAAAAGCGGCGCTGCTTATGGTGCTTTCAGCAGCACTTTTGTCTGTTTCATTGGCGTTTTCCTGCTGTTTGCTTAATTTAGCTTTATATTTTTTTATAAAATTATCATCAAAATTCTCATCAAGTTTTATATCTTTCTTGACAGTATTTTCTTTTATTTCAGGCTTAGGTTCTTGTTCTTGAGGAGTATCTGCTGCGGGAGTTTCAGCTTCAGGCTGCGGCGCCCCTTCTGCTGCCGGTTCCTCAAACAATGCCGCATCATCTACTACAGGCGGAGCAGGTTGTTTTTTTGATTTATCACCAGCATTCAAATTCTTTGCATCCTGTGCAAGTTTCTGCTGTAACTGCTCTATAAGCTCAGGAGAAATATCATCATTAAGAGACGCCAGCTCACTGATGTCCATAGAATCTTTATCATTAAAAACATTCTTTCCAGCCATTAAGACTCTCTTTTCTTTTTTGTAGTATGATAATAAATATATTATATATGATATTCAACTAATAGGCAATCATAAGAGAGATTGAAATGGATAAAGACAGATTAATAAGTTATATCAAGGAACTGGGTAGTGCTAAAATACTGGTTGTTGGTGATTTGGCACTGGATGAGATGGTCTATGGAGACACGGAGAGGATTTCAAGGGAGGCGCCTGTTTTAATCTTGCAGCACACGCATACTAAATTTATTTTAGGAGGAGCTTCGAATGCTGCACATAACGTTGCAGAAATAAACGGAGGAAAAGTCTGCGTTATTGGAGTTATCGGAGATGATTATCAGGCACAGGATTTAAAAAACGCTTTTTGCGAAGCAAACATAGACTGTTCGGCTTTGATAACGGATAAGGATAGAAAGACTATTACAAAAACGAGGATTTCAGGCTCTTGCTCTCATTCGATTACACAGCAGATTGTAAGAATTGATAGACAGACAAACGCTCCTTTATCTAAGATAACAGAAGACAAGATGATTGAAGAAATTGAGCGGCTTGTTCCACTACATGATGCAGTTATTTTGTCTGATTATCATATAGGAACTCTAAGCGACAGAATAATAAAAGCTGTAGTGGATTCGGCTCATAAATATAATAAAAAAGTTATAGTAGACGCTCAAAAAGATTTAGGCAGATATAAAGGTGTTACATCTATGACGCCGAATCTTCCTGACACTCAAAAGTATGTTGGCTATTATTTAAGAAACAAAGAGGATTTTCTGAAGGCAGGAAATACTTTGCTTACTGAATCTGGAGCCGAAGCTGTATTAATAACATGCGGCTCTGAGGGGATGGTTGTTGTTGAAAAAAATAACAAATTTACTCACATTCCAGTATTCAATAAAGCGGAAGTTTTTGATGTTACAGGTGCCGGCGATACTGTTACGGCATTATACACATTAGCCTTAGCAATAGGTGCGGAGCCGGTTTATGCAGCCATAATCGGGAATATTGCAGCCGGTATTGTCATAAAACAATATGGATGCGCAACAACATCTATTGATGAAATCTTAGATTCTGTGCCTGAGCGTATAATGTTAGAAATATAGGAGAAGGAAATAAATGAAAAAACTAAACATTATAGATATTATAATAGTTTTAGGTGTAATTATTGCATTGATGGTAGGAGTTTTTACAACGAAACATTTTAGACAAACGGCTGATAAACAAATTGAAGCGACTTCTGCAATAACATTCCAGGTATTTTTACGTGGTGTAACTGTGACAGGCGAAGAGTTTCCAATAAAGCCTGAGGATAAGACATTTATTACCATAAGAAATGTTCCTTATACTGAGTTAAACGTAGTTAAAGTTACTTCTGAAGCTAGAAAAGCAGCGTTGCCATCAAACAAAGTAAAAGAACAGTATATTTTAATAAAAGATCCCGCACAGCCTTCTATTTATGACGCTGTTATAACAATTACCGATACGGCAAAAATCACAAAAGACGGAGCAGTGGTTGGCGGTAACAAAATTAAAATGGGGCTACCTGTTACTTTAGAAGGTAAGAATTATAAATTTAACGGTACTATTTCTGACGTTAGAGTCTCATCTGATACAGAAATCGAAGATGCCGGTGCTAATAATCTTGTTGGCTGAAATTTTGTAAAAAGAAAAGAGTAATATGTTTTTAAACACTGTATTGTCATTCTCACAGAAACTTTTGGGAACAGTCTACGAAAAAAGTTTTTTTCTGAAAAACATTGATTGGCTGATTGAGGTTAATATACTTTTGGTAATATTAACTTCAACAATTGCACAGTCAGATTTTATAGGATACTTTGGTATTTTTACAATATTGCTCAGTGCAGTTAAATTACTTACCAAGACTGGTGAAAAGTTTGAATTAGATTTGGGTGACAAATTTCTGCTTGTTTATTTTCTTATAGTTATAATAAGCGTAGCTGGATCTTCTCTTTTCTATTTAAGCCTTAAAGGTTTTTTTAAAACGCTTACTTATCTTGGGTTTTATGTTTCACTCATTCATTATTTCAAAGATAATAAAGAGAAAATTAAACATATCTTTCTAGCTTTTGCTTTTTGTGCGGCATTTGAAACAGCCGCAGCATTTATACAGAATTTCAGCTCTGTAGGAGAAATTTCAGGCTGGCAAGATACTTCAAGACTTAATCCTGAAGAAGTCATGACAAGAGTTTATGGGACACTTAAGCCATATAACCCTAATTTATTCGGCGGTTATATGCTTGCTATAATACCTGCATTTATTACTCTGCACAAAAGATGGGGGCTCCCGCTTGGAATTCTTTCTGCTATGGCGCTTGTATTTACCGGCTGCAGGGGGGCTTATATAGGCTTTTTTGCTGAACTTCTTATTCTGGGAATCATTATTTACAAGACTTTGGAGCCAAGGTTAAAGAAATTTTTTGTTACGCTCGCTTCTTTTGGAGCTTTAGTTATATCGTTAATAATAGTTTCCATAACCTCATTGAGAGCCAGGATTTTTTCAATATTTGCGATGAGAGGAGATAGCTCTAACTCTTTTAGATTTAATGTTTACAATTCTTGCATCCATATGTTTAAAGATAACTGGCTTTTGGGAATCGGCGTCGGGAATCAGAATTTTAGAGAAATCTACGGGCTTTATATGAAAACAGGATTTGATGCTTTGAGCGCCTACAATATTTATCTTGAAACGGCAGTCGAAAGTGGGATTTTTGCTCTTATTGCATTTCTTGGTTTTATTATTTGTTTGATTAAAAAATCTGTTAAAAACATTTCAAATTTGTATGTTTTAGCAGCTTTGATATCGATTTCAGGAATATTAATCCACGGGTTTGTTGATACAGTATTCTTTAGACCGCAGATACAATTTACATTTTGGATTATGGCGGCAATTATAAGGAGCAGCAGCTATGCAAAACAGAATTGAATATTTACGGGAAGAATTAAATAAATACGCTTATAATTACTACGTTTTAGATAATCCTTTAATAAGTGATTTTGAATACGACAAACTGTTTAATGAATTAAAAGAACTTGAGGGTAAGAATCCCGAACTAATTACTCCCGACAGCCCCACGCAAAGAGTCGGCGGTATAAGCAGCAGCTTTAGCGAAATAAAACACAAATACAGACTATACAGCCTTGATAATACATACAGCTATGAAGAGTTGAAAAAGTGGTATGAGCGGATTACAAAAGAGTGCGGAGCAGAACAAGAACTTGTCTGCGAGTTAAAAATTGACGGGCTTGCTATTGCGCTTAGTTATAAAGACGGATATTTTATTCAAGGTGCAACACGAGGAAACGGGATAATCGGAGAAGAGATAACTCAAAACCTTAAAACTATTAAATCGATACCGCTGAAACTGTTTAAGAATGCTGATATTGATGTCAGGGGAGAGATTTATATGCCCAAATCATCATTCGAAAAACTTAATGCTCAATCAGAAAAACCGTTTGCTAATCCTAGAAATGCGGCCGCCGGTTCTTTAAGGCAGCTAGACAGTACAATTACCGCAAAGCGTGACTTATCAATGTTTACTTATACTGCAATAGTGGAAAAAGCTGATTTTGTGCCTAAAACGCACTGGGAAAGCCTTATGTATATTAAGGAGCTGGGGTTTAAGACAAATCCTAATATAAGACTTGTAAAAGACATAGAAGGTGCTATTAATTTTTGTAAAGAGTGGGAGACAAAGCGTTTCGACCTGGATTATGCAACTGACGGCGTTGTAATAAAAGTAAATAGTTTTGCCTGCCAGAAAGAACTCGGGTTTACCTCTCGTGCTCCTAAGTGGGCAACGGCATTTAAATTCCCGCCGGAAGAAATCTCAACAAAGCTTTTGGATATAGAAATAGGGGTAGGTAAGACAGGCGCAGTCACACCTGTAGCCGTTCTGGAGCCGGTTTTGCTTGCTGGAAGCACGGTATCTAGAGCAAGTCTGCATAACTTTGATGAGATAAAGAGACTTGATGTAAGAATTGGGGACAGAGTTCTTATAAAAAAAGCGGCTGAAATTATTCCGAAAGTAATAAAAGTAGTTGATTCTGAAGAACACATAAACTATCCTGTTTATCAGGCGCCGGATAAATGCCCAGAATGCAACGCACCGCTAGAGGCAAGAGAAGGGGAAGTAAATCTCTATTGCTCGAATCCCGGCTGCCCTTCTGTAATAAAAGCCAAATTGGAATATTGGGTTTCTAAAGAAGCTATGGATATTGATTTTATCGGCCCTTCTGTAATAGCACAGCTTTATACTCTAGGCCTAGTTAAATCTCCGGCTGATTTTTATAAACTTACTATTGATGATTTTCTCAAACTGGATTTAGTTAAGGAAAAATCTGCATCGAACATGTATAATTCAATTCAAGCGAGTTTTTCAAGACCTCTTTCAAGATTTGTAACGGCGCTTTCTATAAGACATGTTGGAAAAGAAACAGCAGATTTAATCGTATCAGAATATCCTGATTTGGCGGGAATAATGAATGCTTCCGCAGAAGATTTAGCTCAGATAGAAGGAGTCGGGGAAAAGATTGCACAAAGTGTTTATGAATTTTTCCACAATCCTGAAAATGTTAAGATGATTGAAGAATTTAAAACTCTCGGGTTTAAGTTCGAAAATACTATTCAGAAACGAACAGACGAACTTAGCGGCAAAACTTTTGTTCTTACTGGAACTTTACAAAGCATGACAAGAGATGAAGCCGGTGATAAAATAAAAGCAAAGGGCGGAAAAACTTCTTCCTCTGTATCAAAAAAAACATCTTATGTAATAGCTGGAGAAAATCCGGGATCAAAATTAGACAAAGCTCAGGATTTAGGTGTTATAATATTAAATGAGGATGAGTTTCTCAAAATGATAGGTGAAGCGAATGAAAAAGAATATTAATGTTATAGAAATCAGAGGGATAAGAGGTTTGATTATTGCAGGCCTGATAGTTTGCTGTTTGTGTGCAGGTTTTATCGTATTTCCAGGACTTGTTGCAATGACTGCTTGGAACTTTATTGTTAGCTTTACAACTCAAATTCCTCCTATTGGAATCTTTCAGGGAATTTTGCTCTGGGGAATTCTTGTTGCTTTATATTTTATATTCAGAAAAGACAAATTTGTTATATGTTTTAAATCTCCAGAAGGTTTAAACGAAGAAGAATTAAAAACAGTTTTTGCTGATATAAAAAAACAAGCTCAAGATGATAAAATTCTTCAAACAATGCTGAAAGCTCGTGAAACAGAACTTAAACTAAAAGATAATGAAAATCTGAACAGTGAACAAATGACCGATTCAAAACAATCAGATGCAGGTTCTAAATAACATTATTATAAAAACTACTTTTGCCCCCCAAAAAAAGAAACCTCTCTTAGAAAAAAGAGAGGAAAGTTTGAGCGATGAGGATTCTTTATTATATTAACCTTACTCTATTAAACAAACATTAAACTTTATGTTAATATAAGTATTAAAGAAAACGGGGGATTTATGAATTATTCCAACCTATTCGACTGGGCAAGAAATTTTTACACGTCACTTTCTTATAACGATAAATACGGACGTGCTAAGATACCTTTTCGATATTTTTTGGAGCTTACGTATCGTTGTAATCTTAATTGCCCATACTGTTATGTCGGGACCGAAAGAAAAAAACAAGAGCTGACAACGGATGAATGGAAAAAAGTGATTGACCAGCTTCCGTTTTATTCCATCGCAACCCTTGTTGGCGGTGAGCCCCTGGTAAGAAACGATTTTATCGAAATTCTGGGGTATACTTCTAAAAAAATACTAAACAAAGTTCACGTTGTATCCAATGGAATCTTGATTAACGATGAAATTATTAAAGCATTTATTAAATATAAACTTCTTCTTTTGTCAGTTTCACTAGACGGCTATGGCAAAACTCACGATATTAACAGAGGAAAAGATGGGATTTTTGACAAAATTATCTCTAATTTGGAAAACCTAAAATCCCAAAAAAAACATCAAATGATTGATATAAAAACAATTGTACTTGAAAACAATCTTGATGATTTGCTTGAATTATATAAACTCTGCGAAAAAATGGGGTTTGAATTCCTTTCAATATCGTTTTTAAGAAACAACCATTGGAAACAAAATTCTATCTTGCAAGAAAGTTTTATTCCAGAATTCAATGCAGATTATCCGATAGAACTCTATTTTGACCTTGAGCATTTTAAAGAAGTTTATCGAGAAATTGAAAGTATGAAAGGTAAAACCCGATTAAGGTTTTCACCAAAGTTTGAATATTCAAGGAATCCTCTAGAGTCAATAGATAGATTCTTTAAACTACCATCAAATACAACAATAGATAAGATTTATAAACCGTGTACGTATCCTTATAATAATATGATGATAAACCCAGAAGGGTTTGTTTATCCCTGCCTTTCGCAAAAAATTGGTAATGTAAAAGACAAAACACTAAAAGAACTCTTTAATGCACCGCACTACTGTTGTTTTCGGAAGAACCTGAAAGCTTCAGGAGGAACATTTGGCGCCTGCCAAATGTGCTGCGAGCTGGAAGTTAAATCGTAATATATTTTATACTTTACCAGTGGAACCAAATCCGCCTGCCCCGCGAACAGTTTCAGACAATTCAGTAACGACTTCTATTTTTCCCTGTTCATAGCGTACAATTATCATTTGCGCAATTCTTTCGTCAGGCTTTATTGTATATGGTTCGTTAGAAAGATTAACTACAGGTATGCAGACTTCGCCACGATAATCTTCATCGATTGTCCCGACACAGTTAATAAGACTTATGCCATGCTTGATAGAAAGCCCTGAGCGAGGCCTTATTTGAGCTTCATATCCGTGTTCAAGCTCAATTTTTAAACCTGTTGGAATAAGTTTTCTCTCCAGAGGCTGAAGCGTAATTTCTTCATCAATAGCAGCACATAAATCCATTCCGGCAGCACCTTCTGTCTTGTATTCAGGCACAAATCTGTTGTGCTCCATTCTGAAAATCTTAAGTTTCATACTCCTCTCCTTCCGGGTATTCTAGCATGTGATAATTGTTTTTCCGTCAATAACTT
>CALUSJ010000165.1 GCA_944323405.1 Candidatus Gastranaerophilales bacterium | reverse complement strand
TCGCTCTTAATCATTTTGAATAATAAAGAAGAAGTTCCTTCCGTAACCTTAAGAACAACATTGCCGACAAAACCGTCGCAAATAACTACATCGCAAAGGTTAAGGAATAATTCTCTTCCTTCGATATTACCCATAAAGTTAAACTTTTCTTTTTCTTCTTCTAGAAGATTATATGTGTTTTGCGCAAGCTCATTACCTTTTCCAGCTTCTTCACCGATATTCAAAACACCGACACGAGGTCTTTCGATACCCAAAACATTTTTAGAGAACGTCATACCCATAATTGCAAATTGTCTAAGCATCTGCGGAGTACAATTGCTGTTTGCACCTGCATCTATGATTACAATCGGCTTTTTCATAGTAGGCAGCGTAACTGCAATAGCCGGCCTGTCAATCCCTGGGATTCTTCCTAAACCGAACAAACTTGATGCCATAGCCGCCCCGGTAGAACCCGCTGCAACAAGAGCATCAGAGCTTCCTGTTGCAACAGAATTTACCGTTAATACTATTGAAGAGTTCTTTTTCTTACGAATAGCCTGCCCTGGAGCTTCGCCCATTTCAATAATTTCCGATGCGTGGGTTATCTTTATATCAAGTGATTTTACATCAACTCTAACTCGTCTTTTTCTTCCAACTTTTCCACATTCTGATAAAAACCCTTCCTGCTGGATTACTTCAAGACAATGTTCAATCCTATCCTGTTTCCCGACTAACTCTAGCGCTACGCCATAATCAGCCGCTGCCCATACTGCACCTGCAACTATTTCGAAAGGAGCGCGGTCACCGCCCATTGCATCTATAGCTATTCTTGTCATCTTCCTCTTCCCTTTTTTACTTTAGATACTAAGCTTCAGGCTTTTCTTCTGTTGCATCAGCTTCTTCTGATTTAACTTCTTCCTCAGCCTTTACTTCTTCTGTTTTTTCTTCAACTACAGCTTCTTCTACCTTTGTTTCTTCGACTTTAGCTTCAGCTTTTTTTGTAGATTTTCTTGTTTTTTTAGCTTCTTTAACTTCAGCCTTTGGAGCTTCATTTCCAGCTTCTACAAAACCTTCAGCCTTTCTTGAAACAACTTTGCCTTTATATGTTCCGCAAGCTGTGCAAACTGTATGTGTTAAAACTTTTGCACCGCAATTAGAACAAGTTGTTAATTCTGGTTTTACTGCTTTCCAGTTTGATCTTCTTTTTCCTTGAGCACTATGCCCTGTTCTTTTCTTTGGTACTGCCATTTTCTTAAACTTCCTTTCTAAATACTACTTATATTATCGGGTTATTTATTCGTTTCTATCTGAATATTCTTAAAAATATCCATTCTGCTGTCGTGAGGTTGCATTTCTTCATCAGATACAAATAATCCCTCATTACAATTTATACCACAAACTTTTTTATTTGGTAACTGTAATATTACAGATTGATACAATAAGTCATAAATATCTATTTCTTTTTCTCCGTTCAAATCCGTAATAAACTGTCCTGACTGGAGTTCAACCTCTTGTGCGTACTCATCATAAAGAGAATTTTTTGCAAACATCTCGTCAATATCAAAGTCTAAATCATAGTCAAATTTACTTAAGCATCTGTCGCATTCAAGTTTTATTGTACCATTTACATGCCCCTTAGCCTCTATAAAACCGCCCAAAGATTTCAAATCAATTTCAGCCTCGACTCTACAGCCCTCAAGCTCCTTGATTTCTTCATCAAAATCAATATGCAAAGTTTTATCGGCTTCACGCTCTATATCATCAATTAAAATTTTATGCATATGGTTCTTCCTGCAATACAAGCCCTGCAATCTGAGTAGATACAAAACAAAGCTTTTTGATAGGCCCTATAGGTTCTTTTTCAACCAAAACCGGGGTTGGGCTTTTCATAAGCTGTTTTAATTCCGCATAAACAGCCTGAGGATTGTCAAAATACATTACAACCGGCGTCGCTGAACCTTTTAAAAACAATATTACAGCCTGTCTTGTTTTTTGAGGTGTATTAAATTGCTGAACCATTTTTGCCTCCTTATTTTGTGTACTTATATATTATAATATAAAAATGAAATTTGGAATTCTAAACCATTATTACGCTCTAAAAACTTTTACCAAATCTTCTTTTATTAAATTATAAAACTTTTCATCAATGTCATATGTAATATTAACAACGTAAGGTAAAAGACTTTCGTCAAATTCGACTTTCAACTTTTCTATATCTTCCAGATTAATTTTAGTATTTGATCTAATTAAAATATCTAAATCAGAAAGCGGCCGAAAGTTACCCTTTTTGCGGGAACCGTAAAGATAAAAATCTTATTTTTCGAGGTATGGCTCAATAGTATTTCTAAGAATATTTTCTTCTTTACTGCTTACCCCTTTAATTGGCATTTAAATCTTCATTCTCTTCTACATTTTTTCCGGCGCTGAAACAGCAAGAATATCAAGCGCATTTTTCAATGTTGTTTTTATTGCAATCATTAGTGCAAGTCTTGATTTCATCAGCTCTTTATCTTCTGAAATTACTCTATTTGAGTTATAGAATGAATGGAATTCAGCTGCAAGCTCCTGAACATATCTGCAAATTGTATAAACAGTTCTGTTTTGAGCTGAAAGCGCAATAACAGATTTGAATTCTTCAAGCTTAAGAATTAATGTTTTTGCACAGTCTGCTGTATTAAGGATTATATTCTTATCAAAATTTTTGACTAAATCATCAAGTTCTTCCTGCTTCATAGGAGCCTGGAGCTTTTCACCCGTCTCTGGATTAAGCCTTTCATTCACTGCATTTCTTAGAATTGAGCAGACTCTTGCATAAGCGTATTGAACATAGAATACAGGATTTTCATCAGTGGAGCGCTTGGCAAGCTCAATATCGAAATCAAGCGTCATATCAATATTCCGCATCTCCATCCAATAACGTGTTGCATCAATTCCGACTTCTTCTATTAAGTCATCTAATGTAACCATATTCTTACGTTTGCCCATTCGGACTTCTTCTCCGTTGACAACCAGATTTACAAGCTGGCCTAATAGAACTTCAAGCTTATCAGGATTATAGCCGAGAGCTTCAATAGATGCTCTTACTCGAGCAACATAACCGTGGTGGTCTGCTCCCCATATATTAATTAGCCTGTCATAGCCTCTTCTTAATTTATCAATATGATATGCTATATCTGCTGTAAGATATGTGTTTGAGCCGTCAGCTTTTTTGATAACCCTATCCTGATCATCGCCGAATTCAGATGACTTAAACCACATTGCGCCGTCACGCTCATAAAGCATACCTTTTGCCATAAGTTCTCTATAGCTTTCTTCAACTTTGCCTGACTTATGTAAATCGAGTTCTGAATAAAAGTTATCAAAATGAACCCGAAATTCTTCTAAAAGTTTTTTCTGACACTCTTCCATTTCTTTTTTTGCAAAATCTGAGAGTATCTGAATATCCTCTGTTGGTTCATGTTCAGCTAAAAATTTCTTTGCAACCGGGATTAAATAATCACCCGGATAATAATTTTTTCTTTCAATTTCATCTGTAGGAAAATCTATATCTTCACCCAGTTCCTGCTTAATTCTTATCTTTAGAGAATTTCCGAGTTTTTGTATCTGGCTTCCTGCATCATTAATATAAAATTCCTGATAGACTTCATGTCCGTAGAATTTTAAAAGATTAGCCAGAGCACTCCCCATAGCTGCCCAGCGCCCGTGTCCTATATGAAAAGGGCCGGTAGGGTTAGCAGAAACGTATTCAAGCAGGATTTTTTCTTTTTCTATTTTTTCAGGACGGCCGTAGTTTTCTTTTTTAGTGAGAACTTCTTCTACAGTATCTGCTAAAAGAGAATTTTCTACCTTGAAGTTAATAAACCCGCCGACAACTGTTACTGTATAATTTTGGGGAACTAAGTTTTCAACAATAGTTTGCGCAATCATTGGCGGTGCAATTTTTGCCGCTCTTGCAAGAGATGAGACATTTACTGCAAAATCACCAAAATCAGGGTTTTTGGGCTTTTCAATCATTAAAGAAAATTTGTCGTTTTCACTCATCTGTCCGAGCTTGTTTGTCAAAACAGCTTTTTTTATACCATTTTCAACTTCTTTTAGAAAAAAATCTTTTAGCATTGTTTATCCTCACTATCTAAGAACAAGTATAAAATAAACAAAATTGCTTGACAATTTTGCTTTAACAAGTTAATATATCCTTGTATCGATATATCGATACAAGGATATATATTATGATAGAAAAAACTTTTATAAAACTGAATAGAAATTGGTGGTGCGGGTTAGTTTAGCTACCCGATTTATTCACTGTTCTATTCAAGTAAAAGGGTAGTTAAAGCCTTTGGGTTTTGTCTGCTCTTCTGTTTTTCTTGTGTAAACGATTGTAAATAAAACTTCAAAGGTTAAGCAATTTAAAAGTTTTACAAGTTTTAAGAAAGCAGAAATATTATGACCAAAATAAACAACGAAAATTTAATTAATACATTGCCAAAAGGACTTAAACCTGCTGCAAAATTCGTAAGGATTCAGGATCAAGCCTCCGGGCTTTCTACAACCAGATTTGTGCAGGATGTATCTACTTGTTTAATCCCAAAAGCGGTTTTTTCTCGGAGCCTGGCTGATTTAACTGAAAACACTTTTTTAGAAACATCTGAAGAAACTCTTATTTATCTTGTACCGGCAGTATTGGGAGAAAAAGTTTCAAGAAAAATTTTTTCAAAAGGGCTGGATGAAAACTTAAAAAAGGAAGTTGCTGCAAAAGGAGTCACCCTCGTTGAAAAGGGTGGAAAAAATAACAAACAAGTCTTGCCGGTAAAAGCGGCTATTGCGCTTGCAGCAATGGCTATCCCGCTCACTGAATTTTCTCTTAATTACATAAAAAATTTAATGACATTAAAACTATTCAAAAAAAGCGATTTCAAGAATATTGCTTCTTTAGAAAATAATCAGGAAGATATAAAACAACAGGAAAAAGTAAAGAATAGTGCTAAAAAACATATCGGCCTGGCAGCAGGACTTTATGCCGGCTGTTTAGGGCTTGCAGGACTGCTTGCTACACGAGGGAAAAATTCTACAATTCTTCAAAAAATATCTGAATTTATAGTTGCTCCTGGAAATAAGCTTTTTAAGAATTCTAAAAAAGCAAAAGATTTTGTTAACAAATACTTTTGTATGGATTTTGAATCGACTAAAAAAGGCAAACTTTGTTTAAGCAAAGGGCAGCTTACAACTTGTGTTTTGGTAGGCGGAGCCGGATATTTTGGCGCATCAGCCGATAGAGGCAAAGAAAATCTTAAGGAAACTGCAACAAGATTCCCGCTTGTTGCACTTTATGTAATAACCGGCAGTGACCTTGTTGAACAAGGATTTAGAAAACTACTTAATAAAATGGGGAAATGCAAAGACTTAATAGGTAAAAACTTAGAAGTACCAAATTTTGATGAGTTAGGAAAACTTGCCGAAAACCTGGCAGAGAAAAAGGGAAGTAATATTAAAGACGAGTACAAATCACTTGTTAAACAAAAAGTGTTGATAAAAGGTCTTCCTTATATATTCTCAATAGGGGTTATGGGATTTTTCGTAGCCGGTATGACGGTGCATTTTACAAAAAAACGGTATGAAAATGAACAAAAAAAGAAAAATCACAATATGTAAAATATAACATTTGATGATTGGCTTGAAATTCTTTTCTTTTTTTAGCATGATAAGAAAAAAAGGGGGCAGATAAGTATGGCTAAAAAAAATCAAACACCGCTAGGTATATTTACTGAAGCTGTGGGGTTATATTTTTCAAACTTTGGAAAATTTGTTCAATATATGTCTTTTCCAGTTTTGGGACAAATTTTTGGTTTGGGTTTAGTTTTTTTAATAACATATTACTACACAATAAACATACCATCTCTTATTCAAAAATTTCCTATTCTAAATGATTTTAGTCTGCTTATTCTATTATCAATAATAATAACGCTTCCCGGGCTCGCTATATTTGTAAAAGCATTTTGGGAATATCTTGTTGCATATGGAGCTGTTAATTCAATGCTAGATAATATGCTGAAAAGCGGGCGTGTTTATGATTTTAATGCTCATACAGAACTTATTAAAAGAAGAACTCTTGCTTTTATAGGACTATGGTTTTTATTCGGAATATTTTCATTTGTAGCACTCTGTCCTCTTTTTTGGATAATTTGCGCAATCTTTGCTATATATTTTGTTCTAGTTTTCCAAGTCTTTACTTATGAGGCAAATCAAAACCCCTGGGGATGTGTTACTAGAAGCTTAAGTCTTGTAAAAGGGCATTTTGCATCGACATTTATGCTTATGGCACTTGTAGGGGCTCTGAGTTATATTTTTATTCCCCAGCTTGTGATAAAACTCTTGTCACTTTGCGGTGCTAATAATTTTCTAGCAAACTTGATTTTGCCGCTTCTAAACCAGCTTCCCGATTTAAATCTTCAGGCATACGGTATTGAACCATTATCAAAAACTGATATTGCTTTATTTACAATAGAAACATTTATTGCACAAATATTGATTCAATATACTTTACCGCTGCGCTCTATTTTGTGGGGCTTATGGTACAAGGAGCTTAATAGTCATTCCTGCGAAAAATCAGAAAACAAATCAAAATCTAAATCTAAAAAACCGAGCGAAAAACTCATGGAAGAATCGCATAAAAAATATGGAAAAAAGAAATTGGATAACAATATCCTAAGACGTGCTATGGAAAAAAATGAGTGACTTGGGAGTAGGGAAGCGTGAAGCGTGAAGGGTAATTAGTTAGTAGAACAGGCAATGACAGGTGTTTGTTATTCATGAATGAATAATATCAAAATGTAATAGTTAATAATCAGCTGGATTGCTTCGTCCTAATCGTCCTCGCAATGACAGGAAGTCAGGCACTCCCTGGCCTACAGCCTACAGCCATAGCGAGGTTGAGGGGTTTAGGAGTTGAGAGGTTTAGAAGAAGTTAAAGAATATTCTTATTTTGAACCTTGTTTGCTTATTAACTTATTAACTTATTCACCTATTCCCTAGTCTCATAAACTGTAATATTTGTGTAGTTTATATTAAACTGTAATAGTTAATAACCAGCTGGATTGCTTCGGACTAATCGTCCTCGCAATGACAGGAAGTTAGGCATTGCATGATCTACGCCCTTATTCACTTATTAACTTATTTACCTATTCACTAGTCACTATTCACTATTCACCCTCAACCTCTAAACCCTAAAATGCTCCCTTCACCCCTCACCCTTCACCCTTCACCTATTCGTTAATACTCAGCTGGATTGCTTCGTCCTAATCGTCCTCGCAATGACAGGAAGTCAGGCATTGCCTGATCTACGCCCTTATTCACTTATTAACTTATTTACCTATTCACTATTCACTACTCACTAGTCACTATTCACTATTTACCCTCAACCTCTCAACCCTAAAATGTTCTCCTCACCCTTCACCCTTCACTTTTTCACCTAATCACTAGTCACTAGTCACTACTCACTCCCCCCCTCACAAAAACATACATCCTTGTATGATAATTAATAGCAAAAATATTTTTTAGAGGGTTTAATAAAAAAAGAAAGGAGTAAATATGAATATTTCAGCTAATCAAAATCATCCGTCTTTTTCAGCAAAATTTATTAACAACAAAGCTTTTCAGGAAGTTGTGAAATATGCCGAAGAGACAAAGCAGCTTCAATTATTAGATGATGCTCTAAACAGATTGAACAATACAAAAACAGGCGATATTTTATTAATCCACGGCAAAACTTCCAATGGCGTTTATTCTAATTTCAGCATGGGGAATATGGGAAATAAAAAATCTATTCTGAATCTGGGAGCTGAAACACCAGAAAAAGCTTCTTTTGACGGCATTATTGAGCTTGGTGAACTCGGCCGAAAATTTAGACGACTTATCGGAGGAGAATTTAAATCAACCTTAAAATCCGAAGATATTATAAAAAAATATAGTGTTTAGTTTTTTAAATAGTGTAGTCAATACCGTGTTTTCTAAATAATTCATTAAAGAAAGCACGGTTTTTAATAAGCTTATCTCTGGTTAGAACCATATCAATACCATATTTAAACGGATGTTGTTTATATTCCTCTCTTCCAAGCTTTTGTATTCTGCGTATATATTCTAAAGACAGCAAGTTTGTCAAACCACATAATCTGCGCTGCTCTTCAGGTTTTGACTGTGACATTTTAGCTTTTGCAAGATAATCACTTGCTCGTTTTCTTAAATCTTCAAAACCCATTGATAAATCTTCTGCTATTGTCTCAAGAGTGTTATTCCTCTCCTCAAAATTCGTTATATCGGGCTCAAACTTATATTTTGAATGAAAAAATATAGCTGTATTCCTGGAAAATATTTTAAAAATATTCTTCTTGTTTTCTATCATTTCTATAATACTTGCAAGCCTTAAAATCTCTCCTAAACGATAATTTTTCTGCTTCGTATCATTTCTATACTCAGGCTCTACTTTTATACTTAAGCCCAGCATTCTACCATAGTTATCCGTCACTGATAACTCTTCCCTGCCTAAAAGTTTTTTCTGCACATTAACTAGTTCAAGATACATTCTCTTAAAACCGCAGTTATAATCAACACGGCTATTTAGCTGTAATTCACCTAAAAAAGGATTGTCCACTTTAAACGAACATAGTTTGCTATCAAAAGCACTATTTATTATTTTTGGTTTTACTAACATATACTTCTAAAACCCTCTAAAAATTATTTTTGCGCATTTAAAATTTGTCCAATAGCATTTATCGGCTCTTCCCAGGAAATATGATCTGTTTGTTTAAAAATTTCCACACTTCTATACCACGGAGTAGTTTTTGTATCTCCAAACCAGCGCCAATCAGCTGCGTAAGGTAAAAGCAAATATGTTTTAACCCCCAAAGCTCCTGCAAGATGAGCAACAGAAGTATCAACGGTTACAAGAACATCCATTGCCATAAGGGCTTTAGCTGTATCCGAAAAATTCTTAAAATCTTTCCCCAGATTAATCATCTGCGGATATTTTTCACAGCCAGCAAAACTATCGTCTACCTGAAACGAATATATTTGTGCATTCTCAAGATTAAGCAGCGGCTCAAAACATTTTATATGTATTGTTCTATTAATCATCGTTCTAATCCCTGCACTGCCAGCTTCCCAGCATAGCCCAACTTTAAGCTTTTTACTGTTTATATCTGCAACTTCACTTTTTAAATACCCTTCACTAAAAGGAATATGGTCAAAATCCATATTCAAAATATATGCTAAATCCGTAATACACATAGATTGGGTTTTTGGATTTATTTCTTCATAATCTATAAACTCAATATCAGAATAATTTTTGCTAAAAATCTCCTGCAATGTTTTTGGAGCTGCAACTTGAATCTTTTTTGCCGAAAGAAACGGAAGATATCTTATAAACTGTATATGATCCCCAAAACCTTGATCACATATAATCACAACTTCATCTTCTATTTTGCTGCCAATCTGCCAAGGGTTTTGAGTTCTATTATTAAATTTAGAATTATCCCGATAAAAAAATAAATCATAACCCTCTTTAAATTTTTTTTGCATTAAATAACACATACCAAGAGAAGTCTTTGTATTAATATCATTTGGGAATTTAACAAGCATTTTTTTATAATATTTTTCAGCTTCTTCAAACTCCCCAAGCTTTACGCAGCTCACCGCTATATTATAATCAGCATTCGGATTTCCCAATTCAGCCGCTATCTTATAGCATTCTTTTGCCTTGCTATCATCACAGAAAATAAGTTCCTTCAAAAACCCCAACTGAAACCACAGCACTGAAGCATCAGGGTTCTTTTTAATAGCATCTGCGCAAAGCTCATGAGCTTCTATCAGCTTCCCTGATTGAGTCAAGGCTTTTATTTTATTCGAAATAGCTCTATAATCTTCAGGATAAAGTTCAAACATTTTTTCTGCATATTCAATAGCTTTTTTATAGGATTTACTCTCAAAAAGACTTATCACAAGTTTGTTATAAATATCTGCATTTTCTCCAAACTGTAGAGACTTTTCTAAATACTCGGCCGCTTTTATATAGTTATTACGTTCAAATTCTGCAAACCCTAATGCCGACACTGTCCCTAAAGTTTCTTTTATACTACAGGCTTTCTGCAAAATCTCAGAAGCTTTATCAAAATCTCTGATATTTACATAAAAAAGCCCCATAATAGACAACAAATCTGGATTATTCGGATTTTTGCTCAACAACTCTTCATAAATCCGGCGTGCTTCATCTATTTTTCCAGCCTGCGTTAATGAAATAGCTTTTTGTATAAGTTCTAAATCTATCATAACCCTAAATTATTTAGAAATCCGACTATGAGCCCCTGCATTATTTGCAAAAGAATTATTGCTACAATTGGTGAAATATCAAGCATTCCAATCGGAGGAATTATACCTCTGAAAATATTCAAAAAAGGATCTGTCACAGAGCGTATTCCGGCAAACGGCTGACTAAGCCAATCAATTGAAGGTATCCAGCTTAAAAATATCCTTATGATTATAAGCAGATAATAGAAATAAAATAGTGTACTTACTGCTCTTGATAACATTTCGTCTCCTTTTTTCCTTAGTCAATCCACCACCCCAGGCGGCTTAGTCACTTTTTATCCCTGTGAACTCTTTCTAGTATTGGCACAATCGCAATTATTATTTTCTGCTGGAATCTTTTCTATCATAGTAAATAAAAGTTTTTTCAAATTATCCAGATTATTATTGAATACATGCATAACTTCCTGATGCGAAACTGGCGGAACATCTCCTACAAGTCCGGCATCATAATCTGTAATCAACGAAATATTCAATGGGCACATATCCATTTCTTTTACAAGATAGGCTTCAGGAAAAGCTGTCATATTAATAACTTCCCACCCTTGAGATGTAAAGAACTTAGACTCAGCTTTAGTAGAAAATCTTGGACCATTTATTACAACAACCGTACCTGTTTCGTGAACTGTAATCCCTAGTTCTTTAGCCGTTTCTATCGCAAGTTTTCTGAGTTCAGGACAATAAGGCTCTGCCGCAGAAGGATGAGTAACTATAGGCCCTTCAAAGAATGTTGATTTTCTACCGTCTGTCCAATCAACAAATTGATCACATATAACGAAATTTCCAGGTGCTACATGTTTTTGAAGACTGCCGGCAGCACAAGGTGAAATAACCCGCTTGCAGCCGATTTCTTTCATTGCCCAAACATTGGCTCTATAATTTATCAAATGAGGAAGTATTGTATGACTTCTACCGTGACGAGGCATAAATGCAACATTGTGATTTCCAATTTTTCCTACAAATAAACTATCTGATGGCATACCATACGGAGTTTCTACTTTTACTTCCTTGATGTCATCCAAAAATTTGTAAAACCCTGAACCGCCAAATACACCAATGTCCGCTATTTTTTCCATTCTATTAATTCCTTTCACTTAATAAATATTCCAATGCCTTTTTATTCTAACACAAAATTTAACAATTTTTAACCAACTTCTTATTTTACAATATAAAACATATTGTGATATAATGCTTTTCACATTTAGATTAGATAAATAAAATCTTTGAATTCAGAAATTATGGGGAAGGTCTAATGCGTATAAACAAAATTAATTCAAATTATAATGAGCCGTCTTTCAAAAAAATGAATATTGTAAATTCACAATCCTGGCCCGTAGAAATATTAGACAGCTTTGTTAAGAATAAAGATATTCAAGAACTCACAAAAGAATGGGCAAAAGAAAATAAGAATTTGTCTGCCTGCTTTATAAGGAATTCAACAAGCGGTATGGTTTCGATTTATAAAAACATTGAGCATGTATGTTCAATATATTCTCGAATAGAAAATCTTCAAAAATGTGTGCAAGAATTCTCAAAAAACAGTATTAAATCAAATAACAGTGAGAACCTCTCTCCAAAATACAAAGAAATAGAAAAATATATCGATGATTTTAATCACACAATTGACGAAAACCAAAAAGCCGAAAAGTTTAACAAAACAACTAAAGATGTTCAGCCAGAAAAAAAACGTCCTTCATTCTGGGATTTGGTCAAACTTCATTTATTCTCAGTAAAGAACAAAAATTAAGCATGCCTAATTCCCATATTCAAGAGTATAAATAACAAAAAATCTTGACTATCTGATTCTAGGCTGTGTAATAAAATTATAAGCAATTGCTGCACCGCCTAGTATAATAGCTGTTATTCCACCATACTTGCAGGCTTTTTTCCATGCCTGGGTTGTTTTTGTATTTTTTACAGCATCAAAAATCCTTGAATCCATTTTATCGGGCTTTACAAATTCTTTTAAGTCTTTATCCCAGCACTTCGTAATAATATTTTTACTGCTTTGGATATACATGTCATTTATCGCATTTATTCCCTGTTTTATTTTTTCTTTTGTTGCTTTTATATTGTCACTCGATACAGTTTCTAAGAATTTTTCTACTTTTTCTTTTTTACCCTGAAATAAAGCTTCTGCGCCATCTTTGTTTTTATCAAAAAGCTTTTTCAACTCAAGCTTATTCTTAACTTTGTCAATTTTATCAGCTATAGCACAACACTGCTTATATGTTTTATTATCATTAGAATCTATCTTCGAAATATTCTCATAAACCTTTTTAGCAAAACTATCATTAATCTTGCCGTCATCACTAATCATGGTTCTATTTCTTAAATACCCAACAGTACCGCCTCCAAGCGCACCAACAGTCATAAGTCCTAAAACAGGAGCACCAGTATTAGGCTTCTGAGGCATCTGATAAGAATATTGAGGGTTATTATAAGGTGCTTGCATGCTATATGTCATTTTTCACACACTCCATTTTGTTTCTCACACACATATATATAAAGGTTTCTTCTATCAAAAAATTGCGTTATAACTATCCAATTGTAACAATTTCTTAACAAAAAAGAGAAAAAGTGTAAAATATACAAATTTTTAGTTTTTTATAGTAATATATAGAAGTTAGAAAAATGATTGGTGTAGTATTACACTGGTAGTAAAGGAGGCACATGAATTGACAATTGTATCATCATCACTAGACGAGCTCGAAAAGCAGAACTTGGAAAAAGTAAACTTGGGACAACATGTCCTTGCGGAATTTTTTGAGTGTGATCCAAACACACTCAACAGTAATGACAAAGTAGAAAAGTACATGATAGACGCGGCTCTGGAGTGTGGTGCCACAATCGTTCAAAAGTGCTTTCATATGTTCAACCCTTATGGTGTAAGCGGTGTGGTTATTATATCAGAAAGCAACCTTGCTATTCATACCTGGCCGGAACTCGGTTATGCAGCAGTAGACTTGTTTACTTGCGGCACAAAGTGTGATCCGAAGGTTGCATATGAGTTTTTGAAAAAGAAATTTAACTCTAAAAAAGCTTCTTTTACAGAGCTTAAAAGAGGTATAATCGATAGAGAAACTCTAAAACTTGCTGAACAGCCTTTTGAAATTGCTGAACAGTTTGAAGAATAAGAGAATATAATAAAAAAAGAATGGCCATAAGGCCATTCTTTTTTTTAACTAATTTTAATGCGCAGCTAAAAGAAGCTGCGCATTAAATCTTTCAAAAGAATTCGTTATTCTTATTTCTGAATATCTTTTACTGATAAAGCAATTCTGTGTTCTTTTGGAGTGAATTTCTTAATAAGAACATCAACCTCAGAACCTACTTTAAACATATTAAAAGGATTAACATTCTCTTCAGACATTTCAGAAACAGGAAGCAATGCTTCTACTCCCGGGAAAATATTAATAAATGCACCGAATGTAGTTACTTTATTAACAGTTCCTTTTACGATTTGTCCTTCTTCGAATTGTCCTTCAATTTGCTGCCAAGGGTTTTCGCCCATTCTCTTTAAGCTTAAAGAAATTCTCTTTAATTCATGGTCAATCTTAATGATTTTAACTTCGATAGTATCACCCAAAGATAAAACATCAGAAGGATGTTTTATTCTCTGCCAAGAGATTTCAGAAATCGGAAGAAGTCCGTCAATACCATTAATATCAACAAATGCGCCGAAATCCGTAATTCTTACAACATTACCAGAAACAATCTGATCTTCTTCAAGAGAAGAAAGAACATTGTCTACAACCTGATCTCTCTGTTCAGCAACAGCCTGTCTTTGAGAAAGGATAAGTTTGTTTTTCTTAGGATCAGCTTCAAGAACCTTAACTTCAATTTTTTGGTCAATAAGTCCGTCAAAAGGAGTGCCGGTTCTGAGTTGTGAAGATGGAATAAATCCTTTTAAATCGGCAACATCAACTAATACACCGCCTTTAACAGTAGAAACAACTTTTGCAAGAATTGTATCGCCTTGAATTTTAGCGTCATTAAGTTGTGCCCAAGCCTGAGCAAATGCAATTCTCTTGAGTGATAATTGCATAGGATCATCGTTGTTTTCTTCTTTTAATACATAGAATTCTCTTGTATCACCGATTTCTAATTCTTCTGAATCACTTGAAAGTTCCTTGTTTGACAAGAATGCTTCCATTTTAGCACCCTTAACACTTACTAAATAACCTTCACTTTCTTTTTTAATTACTGTACCTTCAACGATATCAGCAACAGTGTTAGATTTAGCAAAGCTTTCTTCTAACAGCATTTCAAATTCGTCACGTACTTCTGTTGTTGTCATAATTTATATTCCTTTCTGTTTTGTTTTGGAAGAAGATTGGT
>CALUSJ010000164.1 GCA_944323405.1 Candidatus Gastranaerophilales bacterium | reverse complement strand
GCTCCCTTCACCCCTCACCCTTCACGCTTCACCTATTCACTAGTCACCTAAACTCTAATATTTTTGTATTTTAGATTAAAATGTAATAGTTAATAATCGGCTGGATTGCTTCGGACTAATCGTCCTCGCAATGACAGGAAGTCAGGGAATGCTTGAGCTACGGCCTTAGCAGGGTTGAGGAGTTTAGAGGTTTAGGATTTGAGAAGAAGTTAAAGAATATTCTTATTTTGAACCTTGTTTGCTTATTAACTTATTTACCCCTTCACTCTTCACGCTTCACTCTTCACCTATTCACTATTCACTATTCACTATTCACTAGTCACCTAAACTTTAATATTTTTTTATTTTAGATCAAAATGTAATAGTTAATAATCGGCTGGATTGCTTCGTCCTAATCGTCCTCGCAATGACATGTGACTCCTTGACCTAACCCCTAAAATGCTCCCTTCACGCTTCACGCTTCACCTATTCACTATTCACTAGTCACCCTCAACCTCTAAACCCTAAAATGCTCCCCTCACCCCTCACCTATTCACAAGCCACTTTTCTATATCTAATCTTATATTGAGGGGTTATGCCTTCATCTCCAAAATATTTACGTTGTAATCTTTTGTGTTCTGCGCTTATTACACTCTTTCCATTCTGAACCAAAGGCTGTCTATATATCGAAAAATTCTTTTCATAATACGTATGTTTATCCGGCAGGTTGTACTTCTTCAAAATCTTTTGGTACAATCCCGGATAATCCTTGTAAAGCATAAAATACACACAAAACGCTCTATCTAAGCTCTCTGTACATTTTAAGTCAAAGTCGATAAAATGAAATTGCCCATCTTCGCATATCAAAAAATTACATAAATGACAGTCAAAAAGCTCCCCAGATACTTTTTGCGGATTATCAGCGGCTTTATATGTTGAAAAAATATAATTGAGAAGCTTGTCTATGATTAGAATTTTTTCCCTATTAGTTTTATCTTTAATATAATCTTTTACTGTAATCCCCTTAATATACTTACGTTTTGTGATTTGAGGAATATGCTGAATCTTATAACTACTTTTCTTCATATTTTTCTCTGTTACGTATGAAGAATTTATATATATTTCTTTAGTATTCTTATCCTCAGAGATAAATGTATTTGCTATATAATAGTATCTTTCAGCATATTTCCATAACAACTCGCCTTGCTCAAGCCTTGAGATATGCTCTTTATAGAGTATAGAATTTTTATCGAGCTGGATAAATTCAAAAATATTAGCTGCCATATTCTGAGTAATAATATAATCCTTAAAAAATTTGTAATCGAGTTTCAAACATCCCTTTGATATTATGAACAACAAATGACCCGTTCTTAAGCAGAACAAATCATCTTCAGCACAGTTATTCAAATAAACATAAAGCATCTGCACTATGTTTTTATTAAGATTTCCACTCTCTAGATATAAGTCACTTTTAACATTATATGTTTTGACTTTTATCCCCAATATAGTAGTAACAATCCTTGAGCCAGATTTCTTTCTGCTATAAATCAAGCTTAATAATTTTTTGAACATGAATACTCCTTGAAAGAATGTATTATTAGAATTATTAGAATTATTAGAAAAATTTTCTTGCTAAGTCTTCAAAAAACTGACGTCTTGGCGAAGACTTAATAGGCTTATTAGCGTTTTCACCCAGTACATTACGCAAATTTTCTTTATATAGTGAATTCATCAATTCATCAGTTTTTGTATTATCGACTTCGCCGCCCTCTCTAATCTTCAAGAGTTCTCCGTTATCAAGAAATTTTGCACCGCACTTATTACATACGTCGATTTGAACCCCGCCTTTGCCAGAACCCATTTTAACCATAGGAATACGGCATAGCGGACACTTTCTTTGTTCAGATTCATCAACTTTCTTAAAGGTACGACCCTCAACCATTCTTAAAATTTCATCAACACTTTCATTGGGCTCATCAAACTTATTAAATTCTCTATTATCAAAAAATATACCGCCGCAGCCGTCAATACATATATCTATATTAATTCCGGCATCGGGTATAAAAACTTTTTTCATAATCTCACCGCAAGCCGGGCATACTAAATCTTTTTCTTGGTTATCACTCATTAATAATCTCTCCTATCCTAACACTAAATCACCATGTTTTTTTATATGCTCTATCAAGCCTCCGTCTTCAAGAAGTTTAATCATAACATCGGGCAGCGGCTCAATTGCAATCATTGTACCCTTTGTAAGATTTTTCAAGACTCCGGCTTTAATATCTAAGTCTAACTCATCACCCGCATCAATCCCGTCAGTATCACATTCAATCGCCAAAAGGCCGATATTTATCGCATTTCTATAAAAAATTCTGGCAAAAGATTTTGCGATTACTGCTCCAACTCCAGCTATTTTAATAATCTGCGGTGCGTGTTCTCTTGAAGAACCAAGCCCAAAATTATTTCCTGCAACTACAAAATCGCCTTTTTTCATTTCCTTAGCAAAATTTTCGTCAGCATCTTCGAGCACGTGCTTGGCAAATTCTTGCAAATCTGAGCGTAAATGAAATAAACGCCCGGGTGCAATATGGTCTGTAGAGATATTGTCTCCAAATTTAAAAGCTCTTCCCCTCATAATTTTAACCCCTTAGTTGAACCGGCATTACTAAATAAATGTAATCCTCTTCTGAAACCGGGGCAAAAACTGTTGCAGACAGCGGAGAATTCAGGCAGACTTTTACTTCTTCTGATTCCGCTATTTTTAGGAATTCAAGTACAAATTTATAATTAAACGCAATTGTTAAAGGCTCGCCTGTGTACTTGATATCAACTTCATCTTGAGAATTTCCGGCATCTGGAGAATCACCAGTAAGTCTTAAAGTATCATCGCAAAACTCAAATTTTACAATACTATTCTTTTCACTTACCATAACAGCAACTCGCTCCAGGGCTGAAATTAGTTCAAACTTATTAACAACAGCTTCCTTCGGGAAGGTTTGAGGAATTAACTGGTTGTATTTCGGGAATTGGCCGAACATAAGGCTTGTAATGATTTTTGTATCCCCGATTGTTATAACAATCTTTTTTACTTCTTTACAAATCTTGATTGTTTCTGTTTCAGTGAACAATGATATCTTGGATAATTCAGCCAGAACTCTTGATGAAATCAACATCACAAAAGGTTTTTCCTCATCCGTTGATTTGTTTTGGACAGCTTCTTTAACCCTTGCCAAGCGGTTGCCGTCGGTTGCTGCCATTTCAAGAATGTTTTTGTTGACTTCACACACAACGCCGGAAAGAAGGTTGTTGGTTTCATAACCTGCTGCTGCTGAAACAACCTGACGGATTGCTTTTACAAAAGGCTTGGTTTCTATTTCCATACAGTCGTTCTCTGAAATCTCTTCAGGTACTCGAGGAAACTCATTAGCTGAAATCCCTATGATATCAAATTTTGAATTCTTACAAATTATTGTTGCACAAGAATCATTCACTTCAAGATTAATCATATCATCGTTTAATCTCGATAAAATCTCAGCAAGCTTCTTGGCCGGAAGAGTAAAACATCCTTCTGATTCTACATTGGCTGTTATTAAAGTTGTGATTGTTATATCAAAATCTGTTGCAGTAAGCTTTATTTGGCTTGGACTTACGGTCTCTATAAGCACATTTGCCAAAACAGGCTGTATCCCTTTAACTACAGTCGCCCGCTCTACTATCTTTATCCCGTTTAGTAAGTCATCTTTTCCGGCAGAAAATTTCATTGAAAATACCCCTCAAAATATTATTATTACAAGCTAATTTTAATACAAATCAGATTTTTTGACAAGTTGTATTGACTTTTTAACATAAATCATTAAAAAACATTTGTAAATATTTGTAAATTTTTATGGAAAAATCCTAAAGTTTTTCAAAAAAATGCCGATAACATATCTGTAAGCAAAAAAGAAGATTCTGGAAAATATACATTAGGAAAGGATTAAGACATATGCGTATCGAAAATGAAATGGTCTCAAGGTTTAACAGACAGGAGAATTTGGAAATGAAAACTCAGGAGATGGCTTTATCACAAGAATTGGACTTCTTCTTTGATAATGTAATGGATACTGTTGTTGATTATTTTAAAGAAGAAGTCACCGTATAATTGACACTCAAAATTATACATTTTACCCACTCACACGCTGTAAGTTTTACTTACAGCTTTTTGTTATATAATTTAGTTATGGGAATAAAATCGTGGACAGATTATTTTTTGGATATGGCAAAAACGTGTTCTTCTCGTTCTAATTGCTTGCGCGCACAAGTTGGAGCCGTTATTGTCGGTCAAGATAAAAAGATTAAAGCTACAGGTTACAACGGGACGCCATCGGGCGTAGAATCTTGTTATGAACGGGGTGAATGTTATCGAATCAAAAATAGAATCCCCTCAGGTACTTGTTATGAAACTTGTAGGTCTATACACGCCGAACAAAATGCTATTATTCAAGCAGGTCAGGATAGATGTATGGGTGCTACAATGTATATCTACGGGCATAATTTTATTTGTATTCTATGTAAAAGGTTTATTGTGCAGTCCGGCATAGTTGATGTGTATTTGAAAAAAGATGACGAGTCACCTATTGTGCATGTTTCGGTAGATGATATTAAGCGGGAACTCGAAAACCCGGCTGATTTGGTAGCGGCTAGTGACTAGGGAGTAGTGAGTAGTGACTAGTGACTAGTGAGTAGTGAATAGTGAATAAGTGAAGAGTGAGGGGTGAAGGGAGCATTTTAGGCTGTAGTGAATAGTGAATAGTGAGTAGTGAATAAGTTAATAAGTAAATAAGCAAACAAAGTGGTGTCATTGCGAGGACGCTTAGGACGAAGCAATCCAGCCGATTATTAACTATTACATTTTAATCTAAAATATAGAAATATTAGAGTTTAGGGTGAATAGTGAATAGTGAATAGGTGAAGCGTGAAGAGTGAGGGGTGAAGAGTGAAGGGGTGAATAAGTTAATAAGTTAATAAGCAAACAAGGTTCAAAATAAGAATATTCTTTAACTTCTTCTAAACTCCTAAACCTCTAAACTCCTAAACCCTGCTAAGGCTGTAGAGCAAGCAATATCTGACTTTTTGTCATTGCGAGGACGATTAGGACGAAGCAATCCAGCCTTCTATTAACTATTACATTTTGATATTATTTATTCATGCAATAGCTCGTGAGAAACAACTTAAAAGCGGCAGGGGAAAATCAAAACTTGAATTAATCAAATAGAATAATCCCGATTGGCAGGATTTGTATTACTATATTTTAGATTAAAATATCATAGTTAATAATCAGCTGGATTGCTTCGTCCTAATCGTCCTCGCAATGACACCACTTTGTTTGCTTATTCACCTATTCACTTATTTACCCCTTCACGCTTCACCCCTCACCCCTCACCCTTCACCTATTCACTACTCACTATTCATCCTAAACTCTAATATTTTTGTATTTTAGATTAAAATGTAATAGTTATTACTCAGCTGGATTGCTTCGTCCTAATCGTCCTCGCAATGACACCACTTTGTTTGCTTATTAACTTATTCTGCTCTCTTCACGCTTCACCCTTCACGCTTCACCTATTCACTATTCACTAGTCACTACTCACTAGTCACTAGTCACCTAAACTCTAATATTTTTGTATTTTAGATCAAAATGTAATAGTTATTAATCAGCTGGATTGCTTCGTCCTAATCGTCCTCGCAATGACACCACTTTGTTTGCTTATTCA
>CALUSJ010000163.1 GCA_944323405.1 Candidatus Gastranaerophilales bacterium | reverse complement strand
AGCAAACTTAGCTCCGCATAATCATATGTATGCCGTAAAATTTCATGCTCTGCAAGCCAAATTTATGCACTATTATCCCGCAGTTGTTGCTTCAAGAAAGGCTGACGGAATGCTTTATAAGCAGCTTTTAAATCAAGCGAGATTAGGTGCTTTTTTTGATATATTTACAGTACTTGCAGTTTTAATGTTAGCGACAATTCCTTTAATATTTCTTCTTAAAAACAAAGTAAAAAAATCATAATATTAGCAAAAAAAATTTTTTCTTGTTTTATAATAAGAAAGCGAAAGGAGTTTATAATGAAAATATTTGCTAACTATAATTTTGCAAATACTGTTTATGCTAGAAGTTTTAAAAGTAGTAAAACAGAAGAAGAAATCAAGCAAGAAGAACAAAAAATAGATAATGAAGAACGTGAAATCAAAAAACAGTTGGATTTTTTAAACAAAGAGCAAAATAAGCTCGAAAACGAGCAGCGAAAGCTGGATAGAGAGAAAGCCGAGATTGAGCGTCTAAATAGGTAATTTATTTGCAATCTAAACCTAAATCAAGTGTTGGAGCCTTTGCGACAATTGCGCTGGATGAAATGATATCAACTCCAGTGGAGGCAATCTCTTTGATACTTGATAAGTTAACATTACCGCTAGCTTCTGTTATTGCACGGCCATTAATTAATTTAACGCACTCTTTCATCAACTCAATTGGCATATTATCAAGCATTATTATATCAACACCGCATTCAAGAGCCTCTAGAACTTGCTCTTTTGTGTCGCACTCAACTTCGATTTTGTGAGCGTGGGAAATATTTTGTTTTAGTTTTTCAACCGCATTTTTTAAAGAGCCTGCATATTTTATATGGTTATCTTTAATCATAGCGCAGTCTGAAAGATTAAAACGGTGCAAGCTTCCTCCTCCCATTTTTACGGAATATTTTTCAAAAGCTCTAAAACAAGGAGTTGTTTTTCTTGTATCTACTATCTTAGCTTTGTTATCACCAATAGCGCTTTGATATTTATTTGTTTCTGTTGCAATTCCGCTCATACGCTGAATATAATTAAGTGCTGTACGTACTCCCATATGTATATATTTTGCCGGCCCGTTAATATCTGCAATCTTATCTCCTTTTTTTATTACGTTACCATCATCAAAATAAAAATTTATTTCAATTTTGTCTGAAAGAATTTTAAAAACAGTCTCAAAAACTTTTTTTCCGCAAAAAATACCGTCAACACGAGTGTTTAAAGAGCATTGCATATTATCATCTTCGTTTGTTAAAAAATCTGTTGTTATATCTCCAAAACCAATATCTTCTTCTAAAGCTTTTTTTATGTGTTCTTCTATAAAAAATTTATCCAACATATTCTAAAATCCTATTATTATTTTTAACTAATTCTGTATGAAAAGCTTTTTCATTTGTTTGTTTATAATCAGCTCTTGAATGTGCACCTCTCGATTCTTTACGATTAAGGGCTCCTTCAACAATAAGTGAACAAACAGTCAGCATATTTCTATATTCATATTCAGCTTTATTTAAGCATTTTCTAGTACGCTTAAATTCTTTTTTTAACTCCTCAATCCTATTATAAGCTTTTAGTAAAGCATCTTCTGTTCGTACTATTCCAACATTATTCCACATAAGTTCTTTAAGATTACGTTTTAATGTCGGAATATCATAATCTTCTTCACTAATAGGTTCTGAGTATGTTTCAATTATAGATTTTATGTTTTCATCTATTTTGTTGGGAGTTTTTAAATTTGCAAATGATAGATAATCAGCAAGCTCATAAGCACAAACAACACATTCTAAAAGAGAGTTGCTGGCTAGTCTATTTGCTCCATGTAAGCCAGTAGAAGCAGTTTCTCCTATCGCATATAACCCTTTAACAGAGGTTCTTCCTTCAACTGTAGCTTTTATCCCTCCCATTGTATAATGAGCGGCTGGTGCTACAGGAATCGGTCTTTTTGAAATATCAATCCCTTGTTCGCTGCATTTCTTTGAAATGGTAGGAAAACGCTTGAATAATTGCGTCTGGTTAATCATTGAAGCATTCAAAAATACATTAAAGCCATGCTCTTTTTGCATTTCACTAAAAATGGCTCTTGTTACAATATCCCTTGGAGCAAGCTCTCGTTTGTCATGGTATTTTGACATAAACTCATCTCCGTGGTTATTAATCAATTTTGCTCCCTCACCTCTTACTGCTTCTGAGATTAGAAAACGGTTTTTATTTTCAGGGCTCAATGCTAATGCCGTTGGATGGAACTGAATGAATTCCATATCTTGAATGATAGCTCCGGCATTATAAGCGATATCTATACCATCGCCAGTTGCGCCTTCAGGATTTGTTGTATATTTATAAACCTGGCCGACTCCCCCTGTAGCGAGGACGAGTGCTGATGTATATACTATTTCATGTTCATCTGTAAGCTCGTCATATATGATTGCACCTTTACATTCGTTATCAGAATTTACCAATATTTCAACAGCCATGGTATTTTCCATTACTGTTATATTCTCTTCGTTTAACACGTCTTGTAATAGTGCGTCCGTTATTCCTTTACCTGTGGCATCGCCTCCTGAGTGTAATATTCGTTTAATGCTGTGAGCGGCTTCTAGAGTAAAGGTTAATGAACCATCGTCATTCCTATCAAAATTCACACCATTATCTATTAAATCATTAATAACTTCATCGGAACAGCTGGAGATATACTCTACAGTACTTTTATCACATAAACCTGCTCCGGCTTTTAATGTATCTTGAACATGTAATGCTATATTATCGTCCGGGTTTTGGTGAACAACTCCAACAATTCCTCCCTGTGCATAGTGTGAATTACTATTATCTAATTCAGACTTTGTTATGATTAATATACCATCCGGCAGTGTCATTTCTTGCGATAATTTCAATGCTGCATATAAACCTGCTGCACCACTTCCTACTATTACCACTGAATATTCGGAATATTTCATGTTACACCTTTATCTAACTTACTATAATTATATTATAGCAAAAATATAGGGAAACTGTTAGACTTTTCTAATTGTCAACATTAATATTTTGGGATGTAGGGTATCATAAATAATAGATTTATCTAAATCTATTGTTGGAACAAACTCTTTTGCTTTCTTTATATCAGCATTATAGCCCTCTAAATCGCCTAATTGTTTCTTTGTGTTAGCTCTATCTACATAAGCTTGTGCGTTATTCTTCTTTCTATCAATTGCTAAATCCCATACTTTTAAAGATAAATCATAACGACCCAATGAAGAATATAGGTCTGAAATACACGCATATCCAGCATATGCAGTATTATCTTTATTCAATATGTTATTGCAATATGACATTGCTTCTCTATAATTTCCTACTTCTTTAAATAAAAGCGCTATGGTCAAATTCTCATTAAATCCTATATTATTGACATTCACACCTGCATTCATGTAATCACTTAGAGCTCCTCTATAATCTTGAGCCATAACTTTTATTGCTGCTCTGTCTTTATATAATGAGTTTAACTCATCGGGTGATGCAAAAGTCGGAAGTGTTGAAATGGCTTTATCCATTTCTTTGAGTGCACGCTTTTTGTCTTTGTACATTTTTGCTAAATAAACAGCATTATTTCTATGGAATATATATTCCTTGGAATCCACATTATTAGTTATCCTAGCCACAAGAAACTTCGTATTATTCCCCCAAAAGCACATTTGTAAAAATTTATTACCAGGGGGCGTACAAAGCCAGACAATAACCAAAAAGCCAACAATAATCCATATTAAAAGTTTAATATCATCTTTTCTGGAAGTTTTTTGTAAATTTGTGATCATCTAATTTTCTCTCTCTATTTTTATTATATAAGAAATTTGTAAAAAAATAAAGCTGCTTTTATTAAATATTTAACAAACTTAAGAATTTAGTTAATTTAGGAATTTTATTATCTTTCAGTATATTGTTCATAGTCTTTGTTACTGTTGGTGCTATTTCATAGGCTTTTTCTCTGTTTAAGGCATATAGCTCCATAAACCTAGCAAAAAGTTCTGTTGAACGATTATAGTATTTGTTAAGTTTAGAAATTTTGGAGTTTATTCTTTTTAAGCATCTTTGTTTTGATTTTAATCTTATGTATGCAACTTGGCATGGGGATAGGTAGTTAAAATCTTTTTCCAAAGATTCAACGGAATATACTAAATTTAAAAACCTAATCTTATCATATTTTAGGAGATATTTTACTGGGAGCTCCAAACCTCTTTCTAGTTTTGTGTATGGTTTTGAAGTTTTAAAATCCGAGTATGTACGTTTTATCAGTTCGGATAATGAATTTATGTCATCTGAAATTTCTTTTTTTTTGTCAAACAGAGCTTTGGCTGTTGTTTTAGGAATATTATTGACGGTAACTTCAATTAATTCCTCTTGCATAACGTCATCCAAATTACCCAACATTGGCTCAAGTGAATTTAAGCTTGAATCATGACAATAATGTATATAATGAGCAAATTCATGTATTAAAACAGAAAGCATAGTATCTTCAGGCAGGTTCTTAGCAATATCAATTCTAAAATGCTTATTGCGCTCCTGAAAAAAACCTCGATTACCTCTAGCTTTAGTTTTTCCTATATTTATTGTAATACCGAGCGATTCTATGTATTCCGTTATCTTTACTACTCTGTCTCTTTGATTAACCATTTTAGATAGTCTTCGCTGCAATCAACAATTGGTAGTGCTATAATTTCTGGAACTGTATATGTATGTAAGTCTTCAATGACCAGCTTTATTTTTCCATAATTAGAACGTCTGGTCTTTATCATCATCAAAACTTCTTTTTCTTGGCATACTTCACCATCCCATGAAAAAACAGACTGGACTTTATCTATCATGCTGACACAAGCTGCAAGCTTATGTTTCATTATTATTTTGGTAATATTTTTTGCAATTTTTTTGTTTGGAACTGTACAATAAATAACAATTATATCCATACTTCCTCCTTATAACTTGAATATTTTTTCGGGATTTAATATATTGTTCGGATCAAATAATTTTTTTATTTTTTTCATGTATAAAATAGCTTCCTTATCAACAGTATTTTCTATGTATGAAATTTTTTCTTTTCCAATCCCGTGTTCTGCTGAAATAGTTCCTCCCAGTGATACTGCGAGTTCGTACATTTCAGATTTTGCTTGTATATATTTTTTAAACTCTTCATCATTGTCTAAGTCGAGTGCTATTTGCGGATGAATGTTGCCGTCTCCTATGTGTCCTACCAGACACACATCAAGATTATACTTAGAACAGATAGCTTTGCAGCCTTGTACCATTTGAGCAAGTTTATTTCTAGGGACAATTATATCGTCTGAAACAACATCTGGCGCTAATTTTGCAGTGGCGGCAAAACTGGCTCTTCTTGCTGTCCAAACAGCCTCTTTCTCCTGCTCATCGGTTTTTATTGTTATACTATCCGCACCAGCTTCTTCTAAAACTTTATGAACTTTAGCTATTTGTTCTCTCATTGAGGACTTAAAACCGTCAAGTTCTATTAGCAGCATTGCTTCGCAAGTAGTATCAAGTCCGCAAGGATAGAATTGTTCGACTGTTTTTACTGAATTTTTATCCATAAAATCAATTGTCGCAGGGAAAACTCTGGATTTTAGGATTTTATTTACACCGTCTACTGTTTCTTCAAGGCTATTGAAATAAGCAAGAATTACAGATGATGATTCTGGTTTTGGTATAAGTTTTAATTCAGCTTCAACAACAATTGCCAACGTTCCTTCACTGCCAATAATTAATTGATTTAAATGATACCCAACTGCATCTTTAATCGTACCAGCTCCAAGGTGTAATAAACTGCCATCGGCAAGTACAACTTTTAAACTTAATATATAATCTTTTGTCGTTCCATACTTAAATGACATTGCGCCACCTGATGATTGTGCAATACTTCCGCCTATTGTTGAGACTTTGTAGTTTGATGGATCCGGCGGGTAAAATAGATTTTCTGTCTCTGCAAGTTTTTTTATATCACCTAAAACCACACCAGGTTCTACTTTCATAGTCATGTTTTCAGCGTTGAATTCTATAATTTTATTCATTTTAGAAAAATTAAGAACTATTCCACCTTTAGGACAAGAACAGGCTCCAACCATATTTGTTCCCGCTCCTCGTGAAATAACGGGAATCTTATTTTTATTTGCATACATTAGAATTCTTTGGACATCTTTTATAGATTCTACAAAAACGACAGCATCAGGAAGACCTGTACTTGCTCGTGTATTAGTAGAATCTTCTGCATAGCAGTAGCGCTCTTCCAGGCCTGTCAAAACATTTTCTGGGTTTAATAAGGTTTTCAAATTGTCTATTTTATTTTTCAACAACATGTGATGCTATTTTTTCAATACTTTTATTTAATTTTGCTATTTGTCTGTCCATGCCGCCAACTTTTTTAGTCAATTGAGCAGTATCTTTAGGGTCTATTAGTGTCATTACTTCAGCTAATTTAGTTTCTAAAGATTTTATTTTATCCTGCTGCGAGTTCATTTTTTCGTCTATTGCAACAAGAAATCTATTCAATGTTGTTTCAAGCGGTGACATATCTAGTTTGTTGTTTTTATTATTTATTGTAGTTTCAACAATAACTCTGTCAAGCTTTGATTCTAGTGAAGATATTCTTTTGGTTTGTTTATCAAATACATTGCTCAAAGCTTCAATAAGTTCTGTGCTTTCTGAGTTATCTTCTGCTTCAGCTTTTAGATCTTCAAGCATAACTTTAATTTGGCCAATATCATCCAGAGTCTCTACTTTATCCGAAATAGTTGTAATCTGGGCGCCAGCCTTGTCAACCCACTCGGCTAGATATTCAAATACTTGGTTAAATACTTGATTTGTTTTTGCGCCATTTTGTATCATATTATTTATTATGCCAAGTTTATTATCAATTCTGTCGATTCCTGCTTCGTGAGCAAAATTACGTGTTCTTTCGTCTAAATCGTTAATTACGAGTTTGAAATCTTGAAGATTGTCTTGTAAAGTTTTATACGACTCATCTGACGCAAGTATGAGTTTATTTGTTCTGGTACTTATACTTACAATATCTTCTGAAAGAGTATTGAAATCTCTTTTGAACTCCTCAATTTCAAATTTTGGCATTTCTGCTTTGATAGTTTCTACAAGCTTATAAATATTATTAGTCGAATTCATAAGCTCTTCAAGCTCTTTTGATTTATTATTCTCTTTCATTTCATTTAGAACTAATCGCAGATTTGCTATATCAGATTCTAAATCTTGCAGGCTATATACATAATTTATGTCACCTTCTGAAGAAATGATGGAAGTAATTTTTTCATTTATATTTTTTATTTCATCTTTTATAATATCGACTTTATTTTCGACTATTGCAACATTATCTTTTATATTGTCAACATTATCAACTGTTGTAACTATATGGCTTAATATCTTTATTAAGTCAGAGTGTTTTTCTTGAATAAAATCAATGATTTCTTCTTGTTCGGCAACAAAAGATATTTGATTAAATATATTCAAAATCTGGGTGATTATATCTGTTTTGAGTTTATCTAATTCCTGTCCGATATTGAGGTCATTGCCGGAAGTTTCTAACTTTGCTGTCATATCTGCAATTGCTTGTTGAATACCATATTTTACAATAGTATTCATTTCAGTTAATTCTGGTAAATTATTGCAGCATAACTCGCTTATATCTTCGAGATAGTTAAACTGTTCTTTTATAAGATTTTCTATATCAGTAATTCTGGTATTTAATGATGATTGAAAAGCTTCGTCTAGAGATTTATTAAGTATCTGGGCTTTTAAATCTTCAAAGCTGGAGCTTATATTATCAATAGAGTTGTTAAAGTTGCTGATTAATGATTCTATCGAATTATTTATTGAATCTTTAGATTCGGTAAATTGTGAGATTAGATCGTGAACATATTCTTTTATTTCTTTGTAATTTTGATTATGTTCGGAAGAAATTAATTTAATTTCTTCATATTTATCTACAATTGTATCTACAAATTTTTTATCAAATAAGTTAAATTTTTCTACAAACTTGTCTGTTACATTAGTTGCAACAAAATCTTGTATTTGCTTATTCAGTTTGTCAGCCATTGAATTGGCAAGTATTTCGTTTGCAGCTCTCAGGTCAGAGATTGCCTCTGTAAATACATTGGCTTCTAAGAAGCGGTTCATATTATTTATAATATCTTCAGCGGTTGAGCTTAGCTCGTTCTGCAAGCTGTCAAGTTTATGCTGTGTAACACTTGTGTCTGTCTTGATGTCTAAATATGACTTTAATTCATTTATATTTGTATAAATGTAATCTTCTACAGAACTTTCTATATGTATAGTTAATTTAGATAACTCGTCTTTCTGAAAATCTTTTATTATATTTAGTTGTTCTATTATATTTTTGGTTATAATATCAGATTCTTTTTCTATATTTTCGGATAAAATATCACATTCTTTTTTTACAAGGTCTGAAATTAGATCTTTGCAAGCATTTGTGTTTTGTTTAGTTTGTTCAACTTGTTTAAGAATCTTATTAGCAAAAGCCTCCATTGATTGAAGCTCTCCTGCTGAAATATCAGCATTTGCAGCTAATATAGAGTTAACCTTGTTTTCTATTGATTGTTCTACATCTTCCATTAATACTTTACTGTTTTGTATTAATGTCTCAGATATAGCTGAAACCTCAGACTTGGTAACATTTTTGGCATCTTCAATAAGATTGTTAAAAGTACTGCTTAAGTCTTTTAATTGAGTCTGGAAGATATTTATTTGAGACAATTCTCCCTTATCCAAGCGCTCATTAAGAGCTTCAAAACTCTCTTTCAGCTCTAACGCTTTTGATTCTAGGTCTTCTATAAACCGAGCTTGTGTGTTTCCAAACTGCGTGGTTAGATTCATAGAATGTTCTTCAAATAAATTTTGAACCTTGTCAAAAAGTTCACTTGCGTTAGTTGTGATGTTTTGAGCAAGCTTCTCTTTTAAATCAGACAATTGTACTTTGGTTGTACTGTTTATCTGTTTTAATTCCTCAAAAATATCCTTTGTTTGGTTAACAAGGTTGTTTTGCTGGCAGATTGCTGTATTTTCTATTAACTCATCTATTTCATTAAGCTTTGTGTCGATTAAAGCTGTCAAGTCGTGTAAATCAGATGTAAATGAGGTTTTTACATCTCCTTTGATATCCGCAGATGCTAATATAACAGATGATGCAATCTCTTCATTTTTTTGGCTTAAATCTTTTAGAACATCTTCCAGCTTGTTTAAAATAATAACGGATTTATCATTTATTGTTAAGGTAACATTCTCTTTTAGATCGGTGATATTGTTACCTACAATACTTATTTTTTCTTTTATTCCGTTATTTACTTCAAGAACATTTCCTGTAACCTGCTGAATCTGTGAATTTATGCCGTCAATTTGGGTATTTATTTCTTGAGCGTGAAGGTCAAGGCTGCTCTCTAAAAGTTTGGTTATGTCTTCAAGCTGTGTTTTGATATCATCTGCTAAAACTTTCGTTTCTGCATCTGAAGCTGAAGCTGTTGTTTCAATTTTTGCTCTAACTTCTTCAAGTTGCTTTTGTATATCACTGGCTAAAAGTTTGTTGGATGTATCCGCTTTAAATAACGCTGATTCAAATTTTGTTTTGAGATCATCAAGAACTGATTTGATATCATCTCCCAAATCTTTATTCGCAGAATTTATTGAATTTAAAGAAGTATCAATATTTGAAGCTAAAACACTATACTCAGATAATGTTTGCTGAACTTCTGTTTCGATATTAGCTTTGATGTCAGATGAAAACTTTGCTAACTGAGTTTCTGAAAACTTAATAATACTGTTCAGCTGGTCTTTAATATTGGCTGCCATAGCATTATTTATTGATTCCAAACCAGCAATAGAATTATTAAGTTTAGTCTCTAAAACATTACAATTATTGGCTAATTGTTCTTGATTGTCCTGAATGCTGTTTGTTATACCTGCTTCTATTTTGCTTAATCTATTTTCAGCTTCTTTTATTATTAAGTTTAACTGTTCTTTTACAAGGTCGGATAATGCCTGATTAGAAGTTTCAATATTTGATGCGAAAATTCCAAGATTTTCTTTCAAATCTTTGTAATCAGCAGATGTAAGTTCTGCATTTTTATCTAATAGAGCTTTTAGTTTTAAAGCAATTGTATCTAATTGTTTTACAGATTCAATGTTTTGGTTACTAATGCTTTCTTGCAATACGTTATTCAAACGCAATACACATTCTTGTATAAACTTTGCTTGTTCATTATTTTTTCCAGTAATGCTGTTAAAGAGTTCTTCTAGCTGGGCTTTATATTGTTCAAGTCTTTCCGCTATTGAAGCTTCCATTTTGTTTGAAACTGTTGCTAAGCCGGCGCTAAGAGCATTCGCTATCTTTGCATCACCGCGTGTAAACAACTCATTTATTATATTAGCTAAAGAGTTAAAATTATGTTCTATTATAGACAGCTGTCTTGTTAAATCTTCATCAATATTGCCGTCTATTGCTTCAAGCCTATCTTCTAATACAGTATAACTGTTTTTTATCTCTTCAACAGCTTGTTGGATTTCAGATGCTGTTTTATCATTTAAATTCGTAAATAAAGATTTCAAAGATACAAAATTATCTAAAATCTTAGCTAAAGTTGCAGATAATGATGTTGTTGTAGTTGTAGAAAGCGACTGTATGCTGTTCTCTATTTTATTAAAACTCGTTATAACATTATCTAATTTAGTTCCAATGTTTATAGAAGAGTCTGATAAGCTCGTATTCATTGAATCAAGCATGTTATTAACTTCTTCAACGAAATCATTTTTTAAATAGCTAACAACACCGTTATTATTGTTTTCAATTTTCATAGAGGTGTCTGAAAGCTGTTCTGCGAGCTGCTCTATGTATAATTTAAGATTTCCTGTTATTAAAGAAATTTCTCCCTTTAATTCATTTTTTAAATCCTCTGATGTTTGTAATGTTTTTGAAAATAACGCTTCTGATGAAAATTTAATCTCACTTATTTTATCCGCATTATCACAAGTGAACTCTTGTTTAAAATCTGTAATCTTATCTAATAAAGCGTTTTTTAACTCAGCTAACTTTAGTTCAAAATCCGTTTTTAAGCTGTCGGTAGAGCTAATTACACTGCCAATATTTGTATTAAGATTTGAACTGCTGGCTTTTAATGCCTCTCTAATTTCTTTGAAATTATCTTGTACCTCTAATAATTTATTATATGAATATTTAATTTCTTGCTTTATGGTATCAGTGTTTTTAGCAATTGAAGTATTAATTGTATTAACTTGCTCTGCAGTAGCCTGCTGAACTTGAATTAAGTTATTTTCTACTTGCTCTCTAATTACTTCAACAATGTCTCTAACATTTTCGACATAATTCAGATTGTTATCTTTAACAATTTCAATTATGTTAGCCAGTTTGATATCAATAGTATTTGAATCTATGCCATTGCTGGGGGAACTAACATAAGAGAGAATATCTACAATCGAAGATGAAATATTGTCCAATAATTTTTTGATTGAATCTAAAGAAGCCGCTTGAAGTTTTGAAATTTCTTCTTCTACATTATCAAGTTTGCTAACAAGCAGTTCATATTTACTGAATAAATCATTGGTAATAGTTTCAGATAGTTCACTAGAAGAGTTTTCTACGGCTGTTGCTAAATCTTGTTTAGAAGCATATAAATCAACTCGCAACTCTTTAACTGTGTTTACAAAATCTAATGCTAAGATATCTTGAATAGCTGTTTTTAATTCGGAAAATTCTCTTTTTGAATTATTCACTTCAATAGCAGAAGCATCCAGTTTGTAGTCTATAGCACCTGAAATGTTTTTAAGATTTGTAATTTGTTCTACTAAAAGGCTGGATGAATTTGCAATATAATCTTCTTGTTTCTCAAGAGATTTCTTTAAGCCATTTTCAAATATAGCAAGTCTGTCTGTAATATTTGAAAAAATTGCATTGTTTGCTGATACATTATTTTCATCAACTTGTGAAACAGCTGCACGTAAGTTGGAAATATTCTCTGTGACTTCTTGGAAACTTTTTTCACATAATGAAGTAATTGCGCTATGGCTTTCTTTTAGAGTAGAACTCAAGTTATTTGCGCTTGATGAAATGTCATTGAGCGTTCTTGCTGTATTTACATCTACTAATTGAGAAAGTTTTTCAGTAACATCTCCAAAGTGAGCTTTTAAATCCTGTTCTACTTTGTTGATATTAGCAATTACGTTTTGGAAATTAACATCTATACCGAGAGCTATAATATTTGAGTCAATTTTTTTTATATCAGCTGCTGCGTTTGAGAATAGATTATTATACTTTTCTGCATTATTCAGAATTTCTTTTAACGTTATTTCTAAAGACTGCTTGAATTCTTCAAATTTTTGATTGGTAGAAACATCCTTTACAGAATCATATAACTTAGAGAGCTCATCTAATATGACTTGAGCTTGTTCATTATCTTTGTCAGCAAGAATTGTTTTAAGCCCGGCAATTATATTAACAGATGCATCTATTTTTTCAGCAAGATTATCTATTTTATATAGTTTATCAGCTAGATTATTAACAGAAACATTTAACTCAAAGTTTTGAGAAGATAGGTCTGTAAGCTGCTTTTTGGCACTATTTAATTCATCCTGAGTTGCCAAGTTACGTAATACATCTTCAATCTGATCATTTTTCTTGTCAAACATCTGCATGGCAGACAAAATAGTATTTGCAGAGTTTGTGATATCTGCAAGCTCTGCTCCAAACTTAGAAATTGCTTCAGTTTGGTCTATGCTGGAAATTGTTTTGATAAGTGTTTTGAAATTTTCATTGAGACTTAAAACAATTGAATCAAAACCATTATTTAAATGTTCTAAATCATTTTTTAATACAGAAATACTTTTGATGATGTCCTTTTTTAGCGAATCATCAGAGCGCATGGCATCAAGGCGTAAAGTAATATCTGTGAGAGCTTCTTTTTGAGAAACGACTTCTCTAGAGAATACAGATAAATTGGTTGCTACTATATCAAATAATTCTTTGGCTTCGTTTGATTTCAATACATCAGAGCTATTTTTTAATAAATTTGA
>CALUSJ010000162.1 GCA_944323405.1 Candidatus Gastranaerophilales bacterium | reverse complement strand
CGTTCAGTTGTAGTGGTTTTGCCGGCATCAATGTGAGCTGCAATACCAATATTTCTGATTTTTTCTAATGGAGTTTTTCTAGCCATTGTCTTAGTTTCCTTTATATTTCTAACTACTACGATACTTATACTGTTACCAGTTAATTTTATTTTCACATAAACATGTTTTCTGCACAAGTGAATGATAAATTTTGTTTATTTAATTATCCTGTTTGCTTGCTCACTTGTCTTATAGCTCCCCTATTCCCTTTTTTAATTTTTGGTGTAAAATGAGAAAGTAAAAGAGATAAATTTATAAATCGGATGTGTATATATGACAATACAAGAATGGTTTGAGAAACGGCGCGAAGCTCAAATAGAAAGACGTGCCAAAGAAATGAAGGGAATTGATATAGAGACTCCCGAATTATGGACAAAGTGTGTTCATTGTGATTCGCAGATTTTGAAAAGCGAGTTAGAAGACAATTTAATGGTTTGTCCTCATTGCGATTATCATTTCAGGATAAACTCAAAAACAAGAATTAAACAATTATTTGACGAAGGAACATTTGAGGAATTGTTTAAAAATGTTTTACCTTGCGATCCTTTGAACTTTATTGACACAGAGCCTTATTCAGAGCGTTTAAAACGTGCACACGAAAAAACTGGGCTTGACGAAGCCGTTATAACAGGTATTGGCAAAATAATGGGGCACAAAATTGCTGTAGCCGTTATGGATTTTGATTTTATGGGCGGCTCAATGGGAAGCGTTGTGGGCGAAAAAGTTACAAGGATTATGGAAAAAGCGCTTGAATTAAGACTTCCAATGCTTGCTATCACTTCTTCAGGCGGCGCTAGAATGCAAGAAAGCGCATTGAGCTTGATGCAAATGGCAAAAACTTCTTGTGCTGTAGGCAGGCTTGACGAAGCAGGTCTATTATATATTAACCTGCTTACAGAACCTACTTTTGGCGGAATTACAGCAAGTTTTGGGACTTTGGGAGATATTATAATAGCTGAACAAGGTGCTAGAATAGGTTTTGCCGGCAGAAGAGTTATTGAGCAGACCATAAGACAAAAACTTCCTGATGATTTCCAAACGGCAGAATATCTGCTTAAATTCGGACAGGTAGATATAGTCTCCAAGAGAAAGAATTTGAGAAAAACTTTAGCTAATATTCTAGATATGCACGGAGTATAAAAAGATATGGCAACAGTATTAGACTTTGAAAAACCGATAGTAGAAATACAAAAGAAAATAGATGAATTAAAGAAAATGAGTGAAGAGTCAGGTATGGATTTGGATAACCAAATCGAGAACTTCGAAAAACAAGCTCAGGATTATAAAAAGGAGTTGTATTCAAAATTGAAACCATCACAGAAACTACAAATAGCAAGGCATCCTGAACGTCCTAAATTTTTGGATTATGTTAACTTTATGTGCGATGAGTTTATCGAACTTCACGGTGACAGAGAAGGGATGGACGATAGAGCAATAATAGGCGGTTTAGCAAAAATCAACGGAAAGCCTGTTATGTTAATTGGAATTCAAAAGGGTAAAACAACAAAAGAAAATTTGGAATACAATTTTGGAATGCCTCAGCCTCAGGGTTATAGAAAAGCATTGAGATTGTTTAAACATGCGAACAAATTCAAGCTTCCAATCGTAACTTTAATAGACACACCTGGAGCTTACCCTGGTATCAAAGCAGAAGAAACCGGGCAGGGTGCTGCTATTGCAGTAAACCTTATGGAAATGTCCAAACTCGATGTACCGATTGTTGCAATAATTACAGGCGAAGGCTGCAGCGGCGGAGCACTTGGTCTTGCGGTTGCGGATAGAGTAATGATGCTTGAACATGCATACTACACAGTAATTTCTCCAGAAGGATGTGCTTCTATTCTTTGGCGAGATGCTTCAAGATTTGCTGACGCAGCAGAAGCGCTTAAGATTACATCAAAAGATTTATTGGAACTCGGAATTATCGATGAAGAAATCCCAGAACCTTTAGGCGGAGCTCATACAGATTATACAGAGGTTTCTGACGCTATGAAGAATGCTATAGTTAAATCCCTAAACGAGCTTTCCACAAAATCACCAGAAGAATTAAGAAACGAAAGATATAATAAATTCCGCTCTATGGGCAGATTTTTAGAATAAGCAAATACATTGTTTTTTAAAGTGTATCACATTTTATAGTTGTCTTGCCGCCTGCTCACAAAAAATGGTTAAAGAAAATATCTTGATGTATAATCTTAGTATGTCAGATAAAATTACGATTAAGGGTGCAAGAGAACATAATTTAAAAAACATATCGCTTGAGATACCGAAAAATGAACTTGTTGTATTTACAGGTGTTTCAGGTTCGGGCAAAAGTTCGCTTGCTTTTGATACAATTTTTGCAGAGGGGCAGAGACGTTATATAGAAAGTCTTTCTACATACGCACGCCAGTTTTTAGGGCAGATGGATAAGCCCGATGTTGATTATATTGACGGGCTTACGCCTGCTATATCAATTGACCAGAAATCAACGAGCAACAATCCCCGCTCTACGGTCGGAACTGTTACGGAAATTTATGATTATCTAAGGTTATTGTATGCACGTGTCGGCACACCATATTGCCCCAAGTGCGGCAAACCGATTAAACCTCAAACGATTGACGAGATTGTCTCAAGCATTTTTAAGTTGCCAGAAGGGACTAAAATCCAGATTTTGGCGCCTATTGCTAAAGGGAAAAAAGGAGAATTTCAGTCTCTCTTTGAAGAACTTAGACAAGAAGGCTTTGTAAGAGTTAAAGTTGACGGTGAGATTTATAACCTTGATGAGGATGAAATCAAACTTGCTAAAACCAAAGCGCATACGATTTCTGTCGTAATTGACCGTGTTGTAGTAAAAGAATCAGCAAAATCAAGGATTGCAGATAGTGTTCAAATCGCATTAAAGAAAGCTGACGGGGTAACAAATATTGATGTTATAGGCGGGGGTAAATGTATATCGGATGAAAGCGGAGCTTCAAATAATAAGTCAGAAAGTGAAGAAATAGTTTACAGCGAAAAGCTTGCCTGCCCGGACTGCAACTTGAGCTTTGAAGAACTTACGCCGAGAATATTTTCGTTTAACGCTCCTTATGGTGCTTGCGATAAGTGCGGCGGCATCGGAGTTGATTTCAAGATTGACCCGGATTTGGTTATTCCAGATAGAACTAAAAGTATTAAAGAAGGTGCGATTTACCCTTGGAGCAAGTCCTCGACTTCTTATTATGATGACGTTCTATCAGCAGTAAAAAGTGCTTACAATATAGATTTTGACCTGCCGTTTAAGGACTTGCCGGAAGAGCATCAAAATATCATTCTCTATGGCTCAGAAGATAGAATTCCGATGAGAATAAGAGAGTTTGGAAGCCACAGATACAGAACAACACTCCAAAAATTCATCGGAGTAATTCCTTTCTTAATGAAGCATTATAATGTTGATAGCGAATACTGGAAAGCTGAAATTGAAAAGTATATGATTACGACTCCGTGTGAGAAATGCGGCGGTGCAAGGCTCAAGCCATTCCCTCTTGCGGTTAGGATTAACGGCAAAAATATTTACGAATTTTGTCTCATGCCGGTTGATAAAGCTTATGAATTTGTTACAGACTTATATTTGACTCTTACGGATTTCCAGATGAAAATAGGAAAACAGATTTTGGATGAAGTTAGAGCAAGACTTAAATTCTTATGCGATGTTGGTTTAAACTATCTGAATCTTGCCCGCACTTCTGGCACACTTTCTGGCGGTGAGGCGCAGAGAATACGTCTTGCAACCCAAATAGGAAGCGGGCTTTCAGGTGTCTTGTATGTATTGGATGAACCTTCAATCGGGCTTCACCAGCGAGATAACGACCGTCTGATTAAGACTCTGCTTAAACTCAGAAACATGGGTAACTCACTTATTGTAGTCGAACATGACGAAGAAACCATAAGAAATGCGGATTATATTGTAGATATCGGCCCGAAAGCAGGAGTAAACGGCGGGGAAGTAATTGCACAAGGTTCGGTAGAAGATATTATAAACTCAGATGAGTCGATTACAGGAAAATACTTGAGCGGAGAATATTATATCCCGATACCAGAAAGAATTCGTCCGGGAAACGGGAACTATCTGCAAATTAGAAACGCATTCAAAAACAATCTCAAAAATATAGATATAGACATTCCTTTAGGTAAAATTGTTGTCTTAACGGGGGTTTCCGGCTCTGGCAAATCAACTCTCATGCAGGATTTAATTTATGAATATGCGATTCATAAACTTCGTAAAAACAAACCGAAACCTCAAGGAGTGGACGAGATATTAGGGTTTGAAAATCTAGATAAAATAATTGATATCGACCAATCACCTATTGGCAGAACTCCACGCTCTAACCCTGCAACTTATACTGACGTATTTACACCTATAAGAGAACTGTTTGCCAAGACTAACGAAGCCAAAATGCGGGGATACAAGCCTGGGCGTTTTAGTTTTAATGTAAAAGGCGGACGGTGCGAAGCATGTGCAGGTGACGGTGTTTTAAAAATCGAGATGAACTTTTTATCTGATGTTTATGTAAAATGCGATGTTTGTAAGGGGAAACGCTATAATAATGAAACATTAGAGGTCAAATACAAAGGCAAGACTATTTCCGATGTTCTTGAGATGAGCGTAAAAGAGGCGTATGAATTTTTTGAAAACATCCCGCAGATTGCAAACAAATTGAAAACACTTAATGATGTCGGCTTAGACTATATAAAACTTGGCCAGAGCGCAACAACACTTTCAGGCGGCGAAGCACAAAGAATTAAACTAGCAGCAGAGCTCAATAAACGAGCAACGGGCAAAACTCTTTATCTGTTGGATGAACCATCTGTAGGGCTTCACTGGCATGATTTGGATAAATTAATTAAGATTATTCAACAGCTTGCAGATAATGGAAATACTATTCTTATCATTGAACATAATCTTGATTTAATCAAAGTTGTAGATTATATAATTGACTTAGGGCCGGAAGGCGGAAATGCCGGCGGTGAGATTGTTGCCTGCGGAACACCAAGAGAGGTTGCCTGCAACAAAAACTCATACACAGGTCAGTATTTAAAAGAATTTTTCTAACAAAACATATGGTGCGCCAAAATGACACACCATACATTGGATTAGGAATAAAATTTAAATTAAGATTTGATTAACAGACTGGCCCCAATAACACCGGCAGTGTTACCTAATTGAGCCGGTACGACCTCAACTTCTCTTTGAATCGTCATTGCACGCTTTGCAATAGTCTCTCTTATTGGGTTAAGCAGTATATCGCCGGCATCGGCAACCCCGCCGCCTATAATAATCTTCTCTGGGTTAAGCAAATTAACAACGCTTGTAAGCCCCATACCTATATATTCACCCATAATTCTAAATATCTGTCTTGCAACCGGGTCACCCTCTTTTGCAGCAACAGCTACAATATAAGGTGTAATATCAGGATTAGCAAGCTCTCTGTACTTTGTGGATTTACCGCCGCGAATATACTCTTCGGCCATAGCAACAATACTCGGGCCGGAAGCGTATGCTTCTAAACATCCTCTGTCACCGCAGCCGCATAAAGGCCCGCCTTCCATATTAAGTTTTATATGTCCGATTTCACCAGCCGCATTAGCTGCCCCACGAACAAGCTTTCCGTTAATTACAAGCCCTGAACCGATACCAGTGCCTACTGTAATACAAATTAAGTTTTCGCAGCCAACGCCAGCGCCATAGTTTAACTCACCTAAAGCTGCTGTTCTTACATCATTATCAACTCTGGTTGTTATACCAAATTCTTTTTCCATAATACTTGCTATAGGTACATTAACCCATCCAGGAATATTTGGCGCAAGCCTTACTATACCTTTTTTACAATCAATCTGCCCCGGAAACCCAAATCCAATAGCCTCTACATCAGAAGATTTAAGTTTTGTCTCCTTTAACAAATCTCTGATAGCTTCTTTCATACTGTTTATAGTATATTCATATCCCATCTCTGCTCTTGTGGGAATAGAATTTGAATAAATGATTTTACCTTTATCACTTACTAATGCAATCTTTACATTAGTTCCTCCAACATCAACACCTATTCTTTGTGCCATTTATAAATCTCCTTCTTGCGTGTATTTAAATTCTATCACAAAGAATATCATAAAACCAACAAATTTTTGTTTACACACGAGATTTTATTATAAATACGCTTAACAAATAAGACACCGTTATCCCTATAAACAGCGTCAAACCCAGAGTACTTATGAGTTTAAACCCGGTAAAAGATAACATTAAAAATGAAAACGCCGTTGATAACATCGACATAAAAACTGCATCTTTTGATTTTTCAGAGCTGTTTAATCTAAAAATTGAATAATCAAGGCTGAACCCTGTTATCAAAAATAGAGCTAAAATATTAAAAAGATTAATATTTTCACCCAAGAGCAAAATTAACCCAATGGAAAATACTACACCTAAAAGCGGAGAAACAATTATTTTTAACGAATTTTTCAACCCGAAAAACAAGGTTAAAAGAGCAAGTAACACGCCATAAACAACAGGTGCAAGCAGCATACACTCTTTTCTTAAATCCCTCATATACTTATTCATCTCACGAGCCGGGCTTATTGAGTTTTCATAATGCCCGTTAACCATCATATAAGAAGTATTTTTATCAAGCATAAACTCGCTGTTCAACGGAAATTTTTCGGTATCATAAACCTTCAATTCTTTATTTTTTATTTTTTCAATATTTTCTTGTCCAAGAAATTTTCCGTATTTATCAAGATTTTCAGCATATAATTTTTTCACAAGCTGTTGGTTTTCTTCCTGCCGGAACTTTGATGCAACAAAATTTGAAAGCGAAACTGAATCTTCTATATTTAAATTCTCTTCTTTTTCGAGAATCTCATCAATATTATTTCCCTTAACCAGAACAAACTCCGTATCCTTAGGCTTAAAAACTTCATTATAGAGTTTTTCAGCCTTCATCAGGTTTTTAGGCGGCTTATAGAGATTTTTCACATCATCATCAAATTTCAGCCTAAACCCTCCAGCTGCTATAACCAATATAACAATAATCAAAAAGACAGGTTTAAGCTTTGCTAATGAAACCTTAGGAAAGCTTCCCTGAGCCGGATTAAAATCTTTTGGCAAAAGTGTTATCACAAAAAGATAAACACCCAAAAGTCCTGAAGCCGTAAAAATAGCAATCTGTTTAAGTATTTCCATATTGGACAAAATAAGCGTTAAAAACGCAAAAACAGTTGTAAGCATGGAAGCTGTCAGATTCTTCTTAAACCCCGCTTCTTTACCTGTCAAAAAATAATGCAGCGAATAATCAAGGCTTATACCGATAAGAGAGGTTGAAAACACAAACGTCAATATATGCAGTCTTGAAAACAAAACCGAAGAGACTGAATAGCCGAACAGAAAACCATATACAATACTCAAACCTATCGGAAGAACTATTTTTATTGATTTGAAGTAATATTTACACAAAAACAATAGTGCCAAAGTGGATATAACACAAATAACATTAATTTCGAAAGCCGATTTTGCACTTGTCACATAAGAGTGAATACTTGGCCCAGAGAGATATATTTTCCCCGCTTCAACATTATTTTGCATCTCCAAAAACTTTTCGATATCAGCATTATTGTTTACTTTATACCTTTTTAGCAGAAAGAATTTACCGCCAAAGCTCTTAAGCTCTTCTCCCGTTTTATGTTTAAGCACAAAATCTGTTGCCAGAAGATACGGATCCGAATCAGGTGGTGCAATATAAATTCCAAGCGGGCTGTATACTCTTTCGAGGCTTTCTTTTTCGAGTTCTGTATAATTTTTATCAACAAGAAGTTTTCTAGTATTTTCACTCAAAAAGTTTTCTGGATAATCCCTATAAACATCAGTTACGGCCTTAACGTTGAATCCTGCGTTCTCCGGCAGTAATTCTTGAAGAGTCTCGAGTTCTTGCTGATTATCAGCCGCAAGGATTACATTCAGGTATGAAGAAGATAAAGAGGCGAGTTTAACCAAGTCCGAATCTGATTTTACAAAGGCTTTTGTAAGCTCACTCTCAATGGGCTTTGCCTGCATAATTGCAAAGCCAAAAAATAAAACAGATAAAACTACAAACAAAATCTTTTTCAACATAACACAAATATCCAAAATCCCGTGAATATAGGACTATTTAATTCTCTTTTTCATACCGTATTTAATAAGCCTGTTGACTAATCCCTGCGGCAATTTTGCAGCAAGACTTGCCATAAAAGCATCAAATCCAACGGTATATGAAAGTTTCGGTTTCTTACTCCTGTCGGCTTTTAGTATAACATCCACGACTTTTTCTACCGATAAGCCTTCTCTCGCATTTTTTTTAGCATTAGAAATCAAAAACCTCATCTCTTTTTCATACCCGTTAAAATACTCAAAATATCTTGAATTTTCATCGACAGATTTATTCCAGAGAGGTGTAGCAATAACACCGGGCTTAATAGATATCACCTGAATATCTTTTTTGTTTTCTATCAAAAGTGAATTAAAAAGCATATCTAAAGAGCGCTTGGAAGCGCAATAAGGAGCAATGAAAGGAAAAATTCCAAAACTAGCCATAGAGCTAATATTAATAATCTTCCCTCCTGCAAGAATTTCCATAAGCCTTTGAGTTAATTCCAAGTGCCCGAAAACATTAACGTCAAACTGGCGCCTCAACTCGTTTATTTCAAGGCGTTCAACAGGCCCCGCAACAACACATCCTGCAATATTAACAATAGTATCTATTTTGGTACACTTTGATATTATATAATCGGCCGCATATTTTATTGTATCCGGGCTTGTATAATCCACGTAAAATGGATAAATATTAGGAGAAATCGCTTTTAACATTTCTTCGTGGGACTTATTTCTATATCCTGCAAAGACAATATTATCTTCAGCGATTCTTTTAAGCAGAGCCTTGCCGATACCAGAAGCAGCTCCTGTAATCACGTACGTTTTAGTCTTCATACAAAGGTCTCATAATAAGTATGCTGGACAAATTAACCTGAATAAACTCGTGAGATTCAACTTCTTTTTGCGGCACGAGTTTTGATTCCATAGTACAGTTTTTGACTGCAATAAACTGTTTATTTGTATTCAAGATTTCAGACAGCAAACGAGTTCTTTTGCCTATTTTCGGCATGAACACGTAACCTTTGATTATGTATTCAGCCGTTTCAATATAAACCTTTTCTCTCCAGGCCGATGTTGTTAATTCTAAAATTTCGTTGTTGTCCATTTATTTATTCTCCACGTATGAATTGGTTTATTAAAAGTTTATAAGTTTTGTGGTTTAGGAGTTTAGAGGAATTTTAATTCGCTAACGCTCATTAAATTAGTTTAGGAGTTTATAAGTTGAGTGGTTTATAAGAATTTATTTTTGTATCTTTTAACTTCTTCTAAACTTCTAAACCTCTCAACTCCTAACTTTCCTAGCTCATGTATGACTGGAACAATGGTAAATAAAGTGCCAAAGCCATAACAAGAACGATACTACCGATTACAAGAAGCATAATAGGCTCAATCATCTTGGTCATTGTATCGATAATACCATCTAATGTTCTATCTAGGAAGTTAACGCCTTTTTCAAGCATATCACCCAAACGACCTGATTGTTCACCTGTTGCTATCATAAACAAAAGCATCTTAGGTACGATTTTGGTTGCTTTAAGAGCTTGAGACACCTGCAAACCTTGTTGAACTTTGACAATAGCGCCGCTCATTTTGTTTCTCAAAACCGAGTTAGTAAGAGTAATTACAGCAAGGTGCAAGCAGTCAACGATAGGAATACCTGCATCGTATGATACACTCATTACTGAAAGAAAGTTTGAATAATTAGAATACATAATCAAGTTATTCAAAAGCGGAATCTTAAGAACGAGTTTGTCAAGCAGGTTTCTAGCCGGCTGCCAGGTAACCATAACATAACAAAATACAATAAACGCTACAATAAATATCGGTATTGTATACCAATAAGTTTTGAGATAATCACCCGCATAAATCATCATAGAAGTGATAAGCGGAAGCGCCTTTTCCTGTTGTTCAAACATTTCTTTGAACGCCGGGAATACGAACACAAGCATTATGATTGTAATCAAAAATGCCAGTACTATAACGAACATCGGGTACATCAATGTACCGATAACTTTACCTTTGATATTTGCCTGTTTGGTAAGCAAATCTTTAATACGTCCTAAAGTCTTTTCAAGTTCACCAGATTCTTCACCGGCCTTAATCAAACCGATAAATATATATCCGAAAACTTGAGGATATCTTGCGAGAGTATCGGCAAAAGTTGAACCTGCCATAATCTGTGTTTTGAGGATTCTGGAAACATCACGAATTTTCTTCCTTGCGGCTTCCTGCTCCATAAACATCAAAGACTCAACAGCCGGAATACCTGATGAAAGAAGGATTTGGAGTGTTGATATAAAATCTATTTTTTCACTCAAACTCAGACTGGAAATACGTGCTGCTTTTTTTGCCTTTGCATCTGTGAATTCATTAATCTTGGTAGGTACGAGGCCCATTTTTCGGATAACTTCACGTGCGTCTTTCAAATTCGACGCCGTAACTTCGCCTTTTACAACCTCTTTTCCTTGTTTTAATGCTGTATAACTGTATATTGGCATATTTACCTCAATTTCTCACTTTATTAATCACTTGCATAACCTAACACTCTTATAAACTCGCTGGAAGTTGTTCTGCCTTCCATAATATGGTTCAAGCAAGAGTATTTCAGTGTTTTCATACCTGCGGCTACGGCAGCTTCTTCGATTTCGATATCGTGTGCACCCTGTGCAATCAATTTCTTAATCTCTCTTGTTATCGGCATAATCTCATATATACCGAGACGTCCTGTAAACCCTATATAACCGCAGTCTTTGCACCCTTTCTTTCTATAAAGCTTAGTTTTTAGCAGCTGCTGTTGAATCTCTGGGTTTGTTGTAATATGTTTTACTTCTTCTTCTGTCGGGAAATAACCCTCTTTGCAGTTATCACAAAGCCTTCTTACAAGACGTTGGGCAATTACGCCTGTCAGGGTTGAAGATACAAGATAATCTTTTGCACCCATTTCAATCAAACGGGTAACTGTAGCTGCGGCTGAATTGGTGTGAACCGTACTTAATACCAAGTGACCTGTAAGAGCTGCTGAAATAGCAACTTCTAAGGTTTCAAAGTCACGGATTTCACCTATCAGTATAATATCAGGGTCTTGTCTTAAGATTGCTCTCATACAAGAAGCGAACGTAATGTCAGCTTTCGGGTTAACTTGAGATTGGTTAATCCCCTCAAGCTTAATTTCTATAGGGTCTTCGATTGTTGTTATATTTACATCTTCTTTATTCAGAGCTTTTAGAATCGTATAGAGCGTTGTCGTTTTACCTGAACCTGTAGGGCCTGAGGTTAGAATAATACCGTTTGGACACTGCACCATATCGTGAATCTTCTGGATATCATCATCCGATGCACCTGCAATAATCATCTTATCACCGGCAGCTTTCAAGCTCACGGCCGGAGCCAAAATACGGATTACGACTTTTTCTTTGCCCGATACAGGAAGCGTATTTATACGGAAATCGTACATTCTATCGTTGTACTTAATAGAAAATGTACCGTCCTGCGGACGCCTGTGCTCTGCAATGTTCATTCTTGCAAGAACCTTGAAACGTGTTATTACAGCCTGCTCAATACTTCCGGGGATTTCAAGAACTTTTTTTAAGATACCGTCCGTTCTAATACGAACTACATAATACCCCAGACGGGGTTCAATATGAATATCAGACGCTTTAGCGTCGATTGCGTCAGTAATAATTTTATAAACGAATTTTGCAACGTTACCGCTTGCATCCTGAAGTTCTTTTTCAACCTGAGTCCAGAGAGATTCTTCGTTCGTAAACTGGGCAGCTTCTTCCTCGATACTCTGAATAATGCGCTCTGTTTCTTTAGCTGCCTGCTCGCTTTTTTTTTGCATAAAGTATTCTTTTAAATACTGGTCGTACTCAAAATAAGGAATACAATATACATTCAAAGAACGCCCTGTAGATAGAGAAACCTCACGTATTGTGTACTTGTCAAGCGGATTAACCATCGCTACTGCAAGCTTGTTATCCTGCATCGACATAATTATTGTATGCTTTCTCTCAACAAAGTCGTCAGGAAGCATTTTTAGAATACTCTTATCAACCTTAATATTTGATTTGGATATAACTTCACATCCAAACTTTTTCTTTAGATATGCAACAATTTGTTCGTAATTAAGATACTCTTTTTCATGGAAAATCGCATCAAGCGGCAGTTTTTTTTCCTGCGAAACTGCAATACATTCCTGCAACTGTTCCTTAGTTAACCAGCCGATACCGATAAGCATTTCTTCTGCAGAAGGTTCCTGCGCCGTTTCAGAGGCCGGCTGCGGCTGAGTTTCTTCTTGATTTTCGCTTTCTGAAGCATTAGACGGAAAAGACGATTCTACAGAATCAAATACTTCCAAAAAATCTCTCGATTCTAATGGAATAAAAAGCGGATTCATACCATTAAACTTGTCTTTTATAATCGTCGTAATCTGAGGTTTATTAGCGCTGTTGTCCTTATTCAGGATTACGACAAAATCACCCTGCCTCTTATCAACTGGAATAAAACCTGATGTTTTCATCAGGTTTAATTCAAAGTTTTGCACATATTCTTTTTTTATGCTGCTCTTTAGTTTTTCCAGTTGATTAGCCATAAATTATAAACTATCCGCAATAGAATCATCATTAATTATCTTAGGTGTAATCATGATAATAAGCTCGCTCTTTGTCTTAGATGATGTCGAAGATCTGAAAGCTGCGCCAATTATCGGTAAATCACCTAAAACAGGGATTTTACTAACAGTCTTTTGTTCATGTTCTTCAATCAAACCACCGATTGCTAATGTTTCGCCATCTTTGATTCTAACGTTCTTCAATTCAAGATTTCTTCTGCTCAAGAGCGTTGCCTGTAGATCTGTTCCCTGACCAGTTTCAGACGGAGCATAAACCTGACCGGCTACAGTTGCATATTCTGGTTTGATATTCAAAGTTACATAACCATCAGGTGAAATAAACGGAGTTAGAGTAACTTTTATACCCTGGTCTTCACCGATTGTGTAAGTTCTTTGTACAGAACCACTTGACCAAGCACTACCGCCTCCTGCTGCTGTTGTAGAAGAAGATAAGAATTCAGAAGTTACCTTTTCTACATAGTCTTGAGTCAAGTCAATAACAGATTCCTGCCCGTTTGTAATCAATAGTTTCGGATTAGCAAGTACTCTTGCCTTCTGGTTATCGATTAAGTAATTCATCTGCCAAGAAATATATGTTGTTGCAGGCATTACATATTTCCAAGGAGTGGCTTCCTGAGTTTCCTTAACAGTACCATTGTCATCAATTTCTGTAATTGTCTGATACCTAGTACCATCAATCATATGATCACCCCAGCCGCCTTGGCGTCCGCCGCTTGTACTTGTACCATCAAAGCTTACACCCCATGCCTTAGACTGAACACTCCAAGTATTTGAAAATTCCTTGCTGCCATCTTCGTTCAATTCAACGATAGATATTTCAAGGTATGCTTGAGGCTGTTTTATATCGTTTGCTTTAATAAAGTCTTCAACCATCTGCTGTTGAGCAGCTGAACCACCCATCATAGTAATTGTACCACGCTGAGGGAAATAAGATATTGATAAATTCTGTACGTCGAAAGCCGCAGCAACAGAGCTTGTAGAACCAGAAGCAACCGTGCAGGCAACAACGCCTTCACCAATCTTCAATTCGTCTCCGCTTGAACTGGAAGCTGCGCCGCCTGTCATTATACCAGCCGCACCGCCTGTTGTACCGACACCAGGAGTCGGAGCAGAAAATGCAGGAGCAGAACCGCTTTCACTACTAGCTGAACCACGTGATGGAAGAAGCATGTTGCATATCATATCAGCCATTTCAGCCGGTGTTGTATGACTTACAACAAATGTTTTGCTCAACGGCTCTCTGTCAAGCTGGTCTATAACCTTCTGTACAATCGCTGCATCAGAAGGCATACCAAATACTAAAATCTCGTTTGTTGCTGAGTTTACTGTTGCAGCATCAACACTTGATAAACCAGGACGCTTTATCCCAAAAACATTCTTGTTCAAAAAGGCCGCAACCTTTGCCGCACTTACATATTTCACAGGGAAAACCATCATCTCCTGCTTTGAAAAGATTGCATTGTCAGCATTATCCTTAGCCACAACAATCAATGTGTTGTTCTGAGTATAATAGTTCAAACCAGCAACCTGTAATACAAGGTTAAAAGCATCATTAATTGGCATGTCAACCAAATCCAACGTTACTTTACCTGATACTGAAGAATGAAAGACTACGTTCAGGCCGGCTTTATCTGCAAACATTCTCAAAACTTGTCTTACATCAGAATCTCTGAGGCTCAAAGTTATCTTATCATTTTTTGCAGTAAGCTTCACATCACCAGAAAGCACTGTTGCATCTGAATACGGCATAGTGTCATATGCTGATACAACTAATGTTGAAGGTGCTGTAAACGCTAGCAATAACGCTGCTGCCAGAAGCCTCTTTATATTATATTTCATCGTCTTTCCCCTCCGAATTTTTTACTTAAGTTAGAAACATCATTGTGGGTTATTTCCCCTTCGGTTAGAATCTCGCCAATGCCGGCTTTGTAAACGTTAGCACCTAGTTTTACCGTTACACTATCCTGCATTATATTCATGACTTTGTAATTATTAATGACATCACCTTTCTTAACAAGGTAATCATTCCCTTCAATATTTAATATCGCAGAAGGGCTGTATTTGTCATACAAAATACCAGATACTATAGTATCCATGACTCTCGCCGCATCCGAACCTTCGCTCACTGCCTCCGGCGGCTCGATTAACTCAAAATCAGGAACATCACTTGTGCCGCTGCTGCGCTCTATATTCCTATATGGCAGGAACGGATTAGCCTTTACAGTACCTGTCGGGACTGATATTACATCTTTTTTAGCAGATGTTGCAGCAACTGGCGCTGAAACCAGCGCTATATCCTGAACACCTGATATCTCATCCAAACTATCCTGCTTTGGAATAACTGCGTATGCTACAGGCAGTATTATCAGCAATGCCGCTATAAGTTTCAATACACGAGACTTAAAGCTTTTCTTCTGTGAAAACATACTATTGATTAACTCATCTGCCGATAAGTTCAATACACTAACTTCACTCTCTTTTTTCTTTATGTAATTGCGCATATTCACTACTTCTAACTATTAAATTGCTCTCTTCTAATAAACTATACTACTATAACCAAAAATGTTTTAAATCCTATGTTTATACTATCTCATTCAGATTCCTTTTTAGATTGTAAAATATAATCTCTCTATTATTATTTAATCATATCATACTTTTTAAATATTGCAATTATCAATTCTTTGTTAAATATTATTAAGCAAATAATTTATATCACACCTCAGAAGTCGCAGCATTATTAATATATTTCAACTGCACCTGCGTATTTACACTATCTCCTGGAAACTTGTCAGGAAGAGGTTTATAAGGCGCACCCTGCTTTACTGCATCCAATACCGACTTATTAGCTTTTTCTTCTGTTGAATCAATAATCTTCGGCTCCGTTATCTCGCCGTTTTTCTTGACCCTGAACTGAACCGTAACTTCATAATCTTTACCCGCTTTATACGGAGTCCAATTTTTATGGACTGCATTCGGTAAATAATTAAAATACTGCGATAAATTCTCAAATGGACTCTCTTCCGCTAATACCGGCAAAGAAAAAAGCGCCAACAATACTAAAACCTTCTTCATTCCCATCCTTTCTTATACAAATACCTATCTCACATAAATTCTAGGCAGACGAACCTTCAACCTGCAAGTTAATTCATAATTAATAGTATCTAATATTCCTGCCCAATTATCAAGCGAAAGTTCGTTATCGTCCAAAAGCGTAATTATATCACCCGCTTGGGCATCCACTGAACTTATATCAAACATCATCTGATCCATTGTAATATTCCCGACCTGATGTATTTTTCTTCCATTCAAGACGCCAGTAATCTTATTTGAAAGATTCCTTGAAACACCATCTGCATAACCAATAGGAATCGTTGCAACCCGCATCGTATCTTGAGCAATATACTTATGAGAATAACTTATGCCCTCCCCTTTTTTCACTTCGTGGATATTGGTTATACGGCCCTTGAGCCCCATTATTTGTCTTAACTTCGGTCTATAATTAACCTTATCGGGTAAATCCGGGTAAAGCCCGTATAGCGAAATCCCGACCCTTACCATGTTAGACTTGATATCATACGCAAATGTAGCGGCCGTATTCTGGATATGTAAAAGAAGCCCTGAGCTATCAATATTATCAATTACACTGTGCCATCTGGATATTTGCTTTTCTGTCTCAGCCTCTTCTTCAGCAGAAGCAAGATGCGTAAAAACACCTTCTAACCTTAAATAATCGGCATTCTGAACCTTATTAATATATCTCACCGCATCTTCTGAGCGCACACCTATACGGTTCATGCCAGTATCAATCTTTACATGAACTCTTGGCTTCGCTCCAGTTCTTTCATAAACATCTTTGCACGCTTTTAAGTGCTCATCAGTGAATACCGAAAACGATATCTCGTTCTGAACAGCAGTTTCTACAGCCCAAAGCGGTATTGCACCAACAACCAAAATCGGAGCCTTGATTTTTGCCGAGCGCAAATCCAAACCCTCATCAACCGAAGAAACCCCAAAAGCATCTACCCCGGAAGCAAGCATAGTAGGCGCAAGCATTGAAGCACCATGACCATATGCGTCTGCTTTTACTATCGCCATAAACTTCTTATTAGCAGGAATCCCTTTTTTTATCTCAATAATATTCTGAGCTAGAGATTCCATGTTAATCTCTACCCAAGCATCTTTATGGATGTTTATATTTGATTGTCTTATATTTTTCATACTCTTTAATCCTCTTATTTATATTATCTATCAAAAATGGATGGTGGCTAGTGGCTAGTGACTAGTGACTAGTGACTAGTGAATAGTGAGTAGGTGAAGCGTGAAGGGTGAGGGGTGAAGGGAGCATTTTAGGGGTTAGAGGTGGAGGGTGAATAGTGATTAGTGAATAGGTGAAGCGTGAAGGGTGAAGGGTGAGGGGTGAAGGGAGCATTTTAGGTTTGAGAGGTTGAGGGTGACTAGTGAATAGTGAATAGTGACTAGTGACTAGGTGAAGCGTGAAGGGTGAAGGGTGAAGGGAGCATTTTAAGGTTTAGGTCAAGGAGTGGCTGACTTCCTGTCATTGCGAGGACGATTAGGACGAAGCAATCCAGCCTTCTATTAACTATTACATT
>CALUSJ010000161.1 GCA_944323405.1 Candidatus Gastranaerophilales bacterium | reverse complement strand
CTGCCAGACTGTTTTGTATGAAACACTGCAGGTTCTTGCGAGAATTCTGACTCCTGTAATGCCTCATCAGGCAGAAGATATCTGGCAAAATACACCCGAATGCCAAAGAGGCGGCTTAGAAAGTATTTTGCTTGCAAACTGGGTGGGGGTAAATGAAAAATGGAACAATGCACAACTTGAAGAAGATTTTACAAAAATCTTAAAAACAAGAGAAGTTGTAACCCGTGCAATTGAACCGTTGAGAGCAGATAAAAAAGTCGGCAGCTCACTTGAAGTTGCAGTATATGTAAAATCAGAAAATGCAGATGTTTTAAAAGCTAACGAAAAAGATTTAGCAGATATATTTATCACATCGCAGGCTTATGTAGTAGAAACAGCACCTTCTGAAATTTTGAACGAGTACACGGAAGGCGAAACAACAGTTTGGGTAACAAAAGCGGAAGGTGAGAAATGTGAGCGCTGCTGGAAATACAGAAAGCTTGGCGAACACGCCGGATACGAAACAATTTGTTTTGATTGTTATGAAGCTGTAACAGAATAGAATAAGTTAGTTACAAGGGGCGGCTAAAAAGCCGCCCCTTATATTTTTAATCAAAAGCTCCTTTCGGAAGAGAGACAAAAGGAGCAAGGCTAATTATTATGAAGAAATACTCTATTTTTTAAAAGTTGTAAGCCGAACACACACACAATGCCTAATCATAATAACGTCGAAATCCGACAATTCACTAGTTGCCTTCGACTTACATATATATTTTAACATTTTACCCAAATATTATTAATCTGCTTTAGTACTAATTCCTAAGTATTATTTTAAATCAAGTAAAATTTATTCACACAAACATTTTACTCAATTTTAAAGAGGATGACTTTTCAGCCACCCTCTTAAGGCATTGTGTTATTTAGTCAAAGAGAAATTTCGAGGAATCCTCATCGCTATTCAAACTTAACCAGCAAGAGAACTGTGGAATGTACGAGAGATTACATCATCCTGCTGCTCTTTTGTTAATTTAATAAAATTAACTGCATAGCCAGATACTCTTACTGTAAGCTGTGGGTATTTTTCAGGATGTTTCTGAGCATCCAGCAGAGTATCTCTATTAAATACATTTACATTCAAATGGTGACCGCCTTTTTCTACATAGCCGTCTAATAAATTAATCAAATTTTCTTCTTGCTGTGTTGTCATATCTTTTGCTCCTTTTTTGTTCTTTTTACATTTTTAGTATAACCTATTTTAAACAACATTTCTGTTGTTTTAACAACAAAAAGAAAAATATTTATAATATATCGAGAGGATCAACATCAATAGCCAGTTTTATATCTTTTGGGAGTGTAATTTTATTTAGGAATTTTGATACAAAATCATGGCCTTTTTGAGAAAGCTTGTTTTTGATAAGAATTTGAAACCTGTAGAATCCGTGGAGTTTTTCTATTACACAGGGAGTCGGCCCCAAAGTTTCCAGATACTCACTAAACCCGAACTTATCTGTCATTGTATTCAAACGTAGTGCAATCTCCATGGCGGATTTTTCTGCTCGGAAATTATTTTGGGAAGATAAAATTAGTCTTATTATCTGACTGAAAGGAGGATAGTCAAATTCTTGTCGAGCTTTTATTTCTGTTTCAAAGAACTTTTCGTAATTCTGGGATTTTGCGCTTTGGAATGCGTAGTAATCCGGGTTGTATGTCTGAAACAATACTTTCCCTTTAAACTCTCCTCGTCCGGCTCTTCCGGCGACCTGAGTTAATAATTGAAACCCCCGCTCCGAAGCTCTAAAATCTGGGATACTAAAACCTGAATCTGCGCTTAAAACTCCGACAAGTGTTACATTAGGATTATCAAGCCCTTTAGCAATCATCTGAGTCCCAACTAAAATATCAATTTCACCTTTTTGGAATTTATTTAATAGCTCAATATGGGCATTTTTCCTCGTTAGAATATCGCTATCAATTCGTTCTGTTCTAACATTTGGATAAAGCTCTTTTATGTAAGCTTCAATTTTTTGTGTCCCTACACCAGAAGTTGACAAAGCATCACTGCCGCATGCCGGACAAAAATCAGGAAAGCTCATTTCTCGATTGCAGTAGTGGCATTTTAGTTTTTTTATACTGCTATGCCATATCATCGGAATCGAGCAATCCGGGCATTCTATTACAGTTCCGCATGAACGGCATTGCGTATATGTTGAATACCCTCGCCGATTCATTAAAAGGATTACCTGCTGTTTTCTAGCAAGAGTTTCTGTTATTTCGCTTTGCAGCGGCTTTGATATAATCCCTCGATAGGCCGCTTTTCCATATTCTTGCATGTTTATTACCTGAGGAGAAGCCAGAGGAGAGTTATTAAACCGATTTTTCATCTCAAAAAGGTTGTTATTATTAACTGCATAATAATAAGTTGAAATATCAGGTGTAGCAGAACCCAAAAGAAGCGGAGCTTGATGGAATTGAGCAAGTCTTCTGGCTACAACTCTGGCATCGTACCTTGGCGCCGGGTTAGTTTGTTTATAAGCACTTTCGTGCTCCTCATCAATGATTATCAAACCAATATTCTGTAAAGGAGCAAAAACAGCAGAACGAGCTCCCGCAAGAATTTTACTATCATTTTTATAAAGCCTCTGCCAAACATCATATTTTTCACCATCTGATATACTGCTATGCCAGATTGCGACATCTTTTATTCCGAATTTTCGTGCAAGACGCTTGGTAAGCTGGGATGCAAGTGCTATTTCTGGAGCCAAAAATAACACATTTCTGCCGGAATCAATTACATCTTTTATAAGTTTAAAATACACTTCTGTCTTTCCTGAAGCAGTCACTCCGTGCAAAAGTATCGGATTCGGAGATTTCAGCTTAGAACGAATACCTTCATAAGCCGTTATTTGCTCGCCTGATAACTCATACAGGGGTTCCGTTTTTATATCCTTAAATATCGCTAGAGGGTTTCTGTAAATATACTCTTCGCTTACTTTCACAAACCCCGCATCTGCGAGTTTTTTCATCGTAGTACGTGTAGTTTTAACCTGCTCTTCAAACTCTATTAATGAACATTTCCCACGTTCTTTCAATGCCTGTAAGATTTCTCTCTGACGTTTTGTAAGCCCTTCTCCTTCGTCTTTCATATAAATAACAGAAAATTCAACCTTAGCATTTTTTTCTATAAGTTTCATAGGAAGCGCAGCATTCAATACAGTTACAAAATCCGTACAATAATAATTAGCTACCCACTCCAAAAGCTTAAGATATTTTAGTGAAAACAAGGGGGTTTCATCCAGTATACGATTAATTTTTTTTGCCTTAAAATCTCCCGGCAAATAATCAGAAAATCCCACGATAAAAGCATTAATCAACCCCTGTCGGCCAAAAGGCACAAGGACAGCCTGGCCAATTTGTATAATAGAGCGCATTTCATCAGGAATAAGATAGCTGAATGTTTTTACCCCAAGTCCTTTTATATTAACTAATACTAATGCATACTTCATTAAAAGTATTATATCCTAAATCAAATTTATTTGACACAACCCTAAGCGCAGATTTTTTACTATAGTATTAAAAGCCGTACCACTGCCTATCGAAATACAAAAATACTGATTTTGTTTAGAGCACCTACCTCTTAAAACTATAACACCCGCAAGGTCTGCCTTAGTGCTGCTATGTTTCCATCCTGACACGGTTCGGCATCTTGCGCCATCATATTTTAAGTTATCAACAATGCTATAAACATAGGCAATACCCTTGTACCCCTCACAGCAGGCTCTGCACCTCGCTAAGCGTTCGAGTCGAGAGATTCGCTAAGTCCCCGTGGAGTACGGCAGAGTAAATTGTAACATGAAGATTAAAGAAAATCAATTTGAAGCACAAATCCAAGATTTAGCATTACTTTTTTAACATAAAAATTATTTCTCCATACAATTATTACCGTATAGACGGAGTAAAAAAATATTTGTTTAATTATTATGATACAAAAGGAGAAAATTTATGTCAGAAAAAAGATTTTTAAGCTTTATTCTTATAGAAGGTTCGCTATTAGCAGTTCTCGGGTTTTTAATATTAATACTGCCAAAACTTACTACTATAACTTTCGGGCTGCTGCTCTGTTTAAGTTTCATAATATACGGAGGCTACAAAACCATATGTGCTTTTTTAACCAGAAATTATTCCCGTCATTATATTTTTGATATTATTATTGGCCTGTTGTTATTTGGAATCGGAATATTACTTTTTGCAGCTCCGATTTATAGTCTAATTCTTGTCTCAACCTGCATAAGCTTATATTTTATCCTAGAAAGTATTGCTTCAGCGGCTTTTGCTTTCCAAACAAAAAATACCCTATATCTATGGTGGGCAAAATTAGTTATTGGTTTTATTCAATTTTTCCTGGGACTTATTATTTTAATTGCTGTTCCTGCCTCGGCTCTATGGGGAGTGGGAATATTAGTGGGAATGTGTTATTTAATTACCGGGTGCATAATGCTTTGTATGTATATTGCCGCTAAATATATTTATTCATAATCACATAAGATTTCTTGGCAACATTATCGTTTTGCTTTATAATACATTTATGGACAAAAAAGTAATATCAACAAATAGAAAAGCTTTTCACGATTTTTTAATTTTTGATAAATATGTTGCAGGAATCGTTCTAACCGGCACAGAAATAAAATCTGTTCGTAAAGGAACTATAAATTTAAAAGATTCTTTTGCAAAAATAGAAAATGGTGAAGTCTTTTTATATGGTATGCATATTTCGCCATATGAACAGGGAAATCGATATAACCACAAGCCAGACAGAGTTAGAAAATTATTGTTACAGAAACGTGAAATATTAAAAATTCAAGATAAAGTTAAAAAAGATGGTGTAACAATTATTCCTTTAGAATTGTTTTTAACTCATGGTTTTGCTAAAATAGAGCTGGGTCTTGCAAAAGGTAAAAAGATTTATGATAAACGAGAAGCGATTACTAAAAAAACACAGGAAAGAGATATCGCTCGTATGATGAAACATTAGGGGTATATATAGAAAGAGGATTAGCGGATGTTTAACAGAGAAATGATTTTAAAGAGTTTGAATACTGAGAACTATTATATTGACAGGCATTCGCTTGATTTATTTTTAGAAGACTGGAAGATTGAATCAATTTATGAAGATGAAGACGGTTTAGAATTCTATGATGATTTAGCTCTGGAAAAAATAAAAAAAGGTATTTCTCTAAAAGCGCAAGGATACAGTGATGAACAGATAATAACAAAATTATCAAGAATCGAAGCTAAAGTAGGGAAATATGAAGAGCCTGCCAAACCCATCCAGCCGGTTATGGTGAGTGAATTATTAAACCAAGAACAAGAAGAAGCAGCTCCTAATACAAGTTCTACAGAAGTTGCTGTAAAAGAACAAGAAGCTCAGCCGGAAATCATACCACAAGGTAAGAGTTTTACTCTAGATGTTTCATCCCAAACACTTCAAATGTTAGCCGAGGCTGTTGCTAAAAAAATCAGCGATGATATTACAAACTCTGATATGGTTAACAAACTTGTCGAAGCTGGAGGATACAAGCGTGATAACGAAATCCTTGCAAAACAAGTTCAAGAACTGCTTGAACACAACAAAGAACTTACCCAGAGAATAGAGCAACTTGAAAGCCACCCCTCCAAAAGTTTTTGGGAAAAAATATGGGGGAAAAGATAATCCTTGGATTATGAATCGTTTTTAAAAGATTTAGATACAAGGCTTGAGTTATATTTTCAAGAACACCAAAGCTTTATTCATTGCAAATCCGGCTGTTCGTTTTGCTGCGAAAAAGGTGACTATCCAATGTCTGATATAGAACTTCGGTATCTTATGAAAGGATATGCCGGTTTAGATAACGAAACTAAAATATTAGTGCAGGCAAATATTAAAACCATAAAAAAAGGAGGCACCTGCCCTTTTCTTATCAACCAAAAATGTTCTGTTTACCAATACCGACCCATAATCTGCAGGGTTCACGGACTCGCATATTTATGCAAAGAAAACACCGTAAAACTCCCATACTGCACAAATAACGGCTTAAACTATTCTCAAATCTATGAAGACGGAGAAATTACAATAAACCCTATAACAGAAAATCTGGATACGCCAAACCTTATAAAAGAGTTTTTGAAGACAATAGAACCTCAAGACACAATTAATCAAACTGATTATGTAATCAAAAATCTATACGACTGGCTAAAATAAAAAACTGTATCTGCTATCTACTGTTCAATTTTTCGTATAACCCTTGCAGGATTGCCGACAGCGAGCGAGTTTGCTGGAATATCTTTAGTCACGACAGCCCCGGCTCCGATTACACAGCCATCCCCGATAGTAACTCCGGGAAGAATTATTACACTGCCGCCAAGCCAACAATTTTGCCCTACTCTTATAGGCTTTGCAGATTCTACAAAAGTATTTCTCGTTTTATAATCCAATGGATGAATCGGTGTATAAAATTGAACATTGGGGCCTACAAAAGTATTACTTCCGATAGTAACTTTTGCACAGTCCAAAATAACACAATTTGCGTTAAAATATACATTATCACCTAATTCTGTATTACAGCCGTAATCAAAAAATACGCTTGGCGTAATATAACACCCGCTTCCCATTTTGCCTAAAACAGTTTTAAGAATCTGAGAACGCTTCTTCTCATCTCTTTCTGCATTAAATTCGGTTATAAGATTTCTAGTTCTATCACGCAATTTAATCAAATACTCTGTCATCGGGAAATAATTCTCTCCCGCAACCATCTTTTCAAACTCTTTCATAAAATAATTATATCAAAAAAGGAGATTTTGAAAATTCAAAATCTCCTTAAATAAATCTCTTTTAGTTTAGCTCATATAAGCTGCTGCCTGTTGCGCTGCATAGTCCCAAATATTTGTTTTCTGCAATTTTTCTTGTTCTGTCTCTTGCGGCTTATCTTGGCGAGCCAAATCCGCCCAAACAGGAACATTTCCTTGTATACCTTGTGTTTCCATAATTATGTCCTTTCTTTTATACCATCGTTTATATAACTTATATATTTATAAAGTATTTTTGCGAGAACAAATTTCAGTTTTTTGCATAAATTTTACAAAACTTAATATTGGAGTAAGTGAATAAGTGAATGAGTTAATGAGTTAATGAGTGAATAAGCAAACAAAGTGCACGCAAAGCTGACAAGGCGGGGTTTAGGGGTTTAGAAGAAGTTAAAGAATATTATTATTTTGAGCTTTGTTTTATTGATAACTAGTGAGGAGTGAAGGGTGAGGAGAGCATTTTAGGGTTTTGGTCAGGGCGTATGGTGTCATTGCGAGGACGATTAGTCCGAAGCAATCCAGCTGATTATTAACTATTACATTTTAATCTAAAATACAGAAATACAAATCCTGCTAATCGGGATTATTCTATTCAATTAATTCTAGTTTTGATTTTCTGTTGCCGCTTTTAATGTCATTGCGAGGACGGTTAGGACGAAGCAATCCAGCCGATTATTAACTATTACATTTTGATCTAAAATACAAAAATATTAAAGTTGAGGTGACTAGTGAATAGGTTAATAAGTAAACAAGGTTCAAAATAAGAATATTCTTTAACTTCTTCTCAACTCCTAAACTCCTAAACTTCTCAACCTGACTAAGTTTGTAGGTCAAGCAATGACAGGGGGCTGTTATTCATAAATAATATCAAAATGTAATAGTTAATAGAAAGCTGGATTGCTTCGTCCTAATCGTCCTCGCAATGACACCATACGCCCTGACCAAAACCCTAAAATGCTCCCCTCACCCTTCACTCCTCACTAGTTATCAATAAAACAAAGCTCAAAATAATAATATTCTTTAACTTCTTCTAAACTTCTAAACCCCTAAACCCCGCCCTGTCAGCTTTGCGTGCACTTTGTTTGCTTATTAACTATTAACTATTCACTAGTCACTGCGAAAGCGATATAGAAGGGTTAATAATAGTTATGAATGTCTATCTTAAACTAGTGAAATCAAAACTAAACCATCTTGAGGTGTATTTAATGCGCAAAACCGGCTAATAAATCTAACCCTTCAGCATAACCATCAAAACAGAAATATCAGCAGGCTTAACCCCTCCGATACGAGAGGCTTGTGCAAGGTTTTGCGGGCGGATTTTCTCTAATTTTTCTCTGGTTTCGGTTGAAATATGTTTTATTTTAGAATAATCAATATTTGCAGGAATTCTGTATTTTTCAAGCTTTTCTGCTGTTTCTACCTGTTCTTCCTGCCGCTTTATATATCCGTCATACTTAATTAAAACTTCGACTTCTTCTATAATGTCGTCAGAAAGGTTCAAATCTTTTGTTTCACTATCGAGCTTCTTAAATATTTCATAATTGATATTCGGCCGCTTTAGAAGTTCTGCAAGCCTCATCCCGCGCTCAATATGTTCGCCAATTCCCGCTAAAACCGCATTTACTTCGTCTGTTGCAGGAAGTTTTGTTTCTTTTAAGCGCTCGATTTCTTTTTGGATATTGTTTTGTTTATCTAAAAATCTTTGATACTGCGCATCATCAATTAATCCGATTTTATGTCCGATTTCGGTTAACCTGCTGTCAGCATTATCCTGCCTTAAAAGCAGCCTGTATTCCGAGCGTGAAGTAAGCATTCTGTAAGGCTCCTGAATATCTTTCGTAACCAAATCATCAATAAGTGTTCCAATATAAGACGATGCTCTGGAAAGTTCAAGAGGTTCCGTACTATTCAAATAATTAACCGCATTTATACCGGCAATAAGCCCTTGCGCTGCTGCTTCTTCATACCCGCTTGTGCCATTTATTTGTCCTGCGAAGAATAAACCATCAATATCTTTTGACATTAAAGAATGTTTTGTCTGCACTGCAGGGACATAATCGTATTCAACAGCGTAGGCAGGTTTAATAATGTGTGCCTTCTCTAATCCCGGAAGCGAGCGGAGCATTTCTACCTGAACACAAGCGGGAAGGCTTGTCGAAAAGCCTTGAATATAAACTTCATATGTATTCAACCCTTCCGGCTCTATAAAAATATGATGTGAAGGGTTTGAAGCAAATCTTACGATTTTATCTTCAA
>CALUSJ010000160.1 GCA_944323405.1 Candidatus Gastranaerophilales bacterium | reverse complement strand
TATTGTTTTCACTATCTTCTACAGCCTTCTTGTAATTATATTCAACTGCCATCTCATCAATATCAAGAGAATAAACTTCACTATCCTTAAATAATCTTGAAAAAACACCTGTATTTGCTCCAAAATCTATTACTTTCGCATGCGCTATATTTGAAGTAAACTCTTTTATTAACTCCTTTTTATTTTCAAAACTCTCTTTTGAATAGTTTGTTTTTGAATAATAATTACTCCATTCTGTCTTTTCCTTCGGCAGATTAATGCTGTTAACGGTATTATACAAATTATCAATAAAAAGTTTTAACTGTTCTTTTGATATTTTACCGCCCTCAATCTTTTTCTTGTTATCTGTATATTTATTCTGCATTTTGCTGTGCAGATAAATATGCATCATTAACCCCGGATTAAATCTGCATTTAAATGGCAGCAATTTTACCGTCAAGTCAAGCGGAATTCCGTTTATGTTTGATAAAATCAAACCTTTAAGTCTTATATCCTTCATTGCCATAAGAGATAGGACTGTAAGAAAATTTTCGCAAAATTGCCTGTAAGCACACCACGCTTCCCCTTCTCTATAAATTTCAAATGAGGTTGTGTCAATAAGGACAGGTCTGTTGTTTACAAATTGGATATTAAAATAATTAGCGTCTTTTAAAGTCATATTATACTCTAAAGCCGCTTTTTGAATTTCTAAAGTCGCAAGAGCAGCCTCTTTTATTTTTGAAAAACACCATTCCCAGGGATAGCTTATGAAGACATTTTCTGGCTCAATTATAATAAAATCATCATTCTTTTCAATTTCTTTATGCTGAACAATCAGCCCTTTTTGTACAAGAGCTTCATACAAGCCGCTATTCATCAGATGAGAATAAGAATCAAAATATGATTTAAATATTTTGCGAAAAAACTTTCCCTCATTTTTAAACACAATAGCATCGGGGTCTTTATAAGAAGCGGATTCTAAGCTGATATTATTTGTCATTATGTTTGTTTCCTCTAAATAAGAAAACTTTAGCTTTATCAACCCAGGCACGGCAGGTTATACCAATTCCGATAATCGAAGCTGCAATAATTTGCAAAATCATACTTCCTGTTCCCGGGTCAATATAGGCGTATGCTTCCTGTGGTGCTATTAATTGGGCTGCAATAACTAATGCAAATAATTTTAAAATAATATCTCTTTTCATCCCTTCTCTTCCCTTTCTATTCCAAAAAATTAGATATCTACATTTTATCATAATATTACTAATGTGTAACAATTATTCTGAATTCAGCGCAGTTTCAACCCAAAAACCGTTAAGTTTGTTTATTGTTCCAGGAGAATCATAGTACGCATAAAACTTTTTATCTTCCAGCTTTTTATACTCTGTACCAAAAGTTTCATTAGCAAAAATTCTAAAAAAATTAACAAGTGTATTTGTTTTAGCTGTATTTGTGTTCTTGTCAGGATTGTAGTATGCAAGCATGGTGTTAAAATGCGTATATAAATAGTCATTATCAGTTAATAATTCTTTTATATGTTTTTCTTCATTACATGTATAGTATTTTTTTCTGACTCCATGGTCTCCAAATATAATTATAATAGGCTTCGTTTTAGATGACACCAGAATTTTGTCTATTAGGTTTAAAACATATTTATTAGTGTATTTAAGATAAGCGATATATGATTCATGGTTCAATTCTTTTAACGCATCCCCGGATTTATTTATCGAAAAATCATTATCCCCGCTCAAGGGTCTTTTACCGTTTTCATCACAGAGATAAGGCCAATGCGGCATTAGAAGGTGCATAAAAACAAGCTTCTTATCCTTGATGTCGATACTCTCTGATATAAAAGATTCTCTCGTAATTTCGACTTGACTTATTCTTTTTGAAGGGCATCGATTCCAGATATCAATAAACAAAGACTCTCCTAAAAAAGCTGAAATGGTATCTTGGTTAGTAAGAGCGCTATCTACATATAATTTATAATAATAATCAGGGTTTAAGTGGAAATTCCCGGGCCAAGAGTTCAAGTAACATATCTTATACCCCGATTTTCTCGCTAAATAAAAAAGAGCACTCTTATCAACAGCATCTGAAGTATTTGACATTGGAACATTTTCCAGATAATCAAAATTTAGAATAGATGGTATTGTAAAATATGTTTTATTGTAGTTGCTTGTAAAATTCTCGTGAACTTCAAACTCTTTTCTCCTTAAGGATTCATAAAAAGAGTCATTTTTAAACCCCAAAGAGTCCAAGGTATCTTTTCCGGCGTACATGTCTAGCAAAATAAAATATATATCTCTATTGCACTTTTTGCTTGGATTAATCCTAGTTTCTTCAGGCTGCCCTGCCATTGCCGAATAATATCCAATAGAATCATAAGCTGGAGAAAAGAAAAGCATAACCAATAGTATAATAACAAGCTTTTTAGCAAATACTAATACTCTTTCAATATTTATAATATTCATACAAAAACAAAAAGTAAGTGCTAAAGCCAAAAACATCGCAAAATCCAATATTAAAAAATTCATAATATATATGCTGGAATACTGTATAACAGTAAAATGCATTAAAAAAGTCAGCATAATAGCAGTACAAATACTTTTTTGATTACTGTGCAAAAAGAATTTGGTAATTTTTTGTATACAGAAAAACAAAATAATAAATATGGAAAGTATTCCCAAAAACAAAGAAAATGGTACTTCAAAAATATTATTTGCATAAATATATACAATTTTATAGTTTGCAAGCAGTGCAAATAAGAGCATCTCCCAAGCAGAAAATTTTCTATCTGTAATTGTTTTAGTATAGTTTTGTTTGAACATAATGTATGCCATAAAAACTAAACTAGTAACTTCTAAAATTGCACAAATAGATTTCAATTGTGCAGAAATACTAATACAATTAGCAGATAAATAAATTCTTATTCCTCCGCATAACATAATTAATTCCAACAGAATGAAAAATATTAAAATATAACTTTTTTTCTTATCCAACTCTCTATTTATCCCATGCTTTTAAAAATAGTATTTATTTTTCTATAGACATATGAATTATGAGAAATCTTTATATTATATCTATAGTTTTATTCAATTGTATACATAAAAACTATAGAGTCAATATATTTAATCTATTTTTCTAATCATTAAACCTGTTTGTTATTAATAATGATAAAAAATATAATTTTGTTAGGAAGTATGAAAAAAGATATTAATAAACAACTTGGAAAAAGGATACAATACTTAAGAAAACAAAAAGGTCTTAGCCAAGAGAAGTTTGCAGAAGCTATAAATATAGCGACAACTTCTCTGAGTTATATAGAAACAGGACGTGGATTTATGACTCTTGCTACTCTTGAAAAAATGACTGAAGTTCTTGAGGTCGAACCATATGAGATTTTCCAGTTTATGTCAGTAAAAACCAATGAAGAGATGTATGATTTTCTGATGAAAAAAATTAATCTTATAAAAAATGATGATGAAAAATTAAGAATAGTATATTCTATAGTTAAAAATATTTTATAATTTTTATATAGACAGTTAAATCTTTGTATAATATAATTGTTTTATGAAAACAGGCGCATTTATAATTCCAACCGGCATTGGAGCCTCTATAGGTGGGTACGCTGGAGATGCAAGTTTATGGGCAAGAAAATTTGCACAATATACTAGGTTGATAGTGAATCCGAATGTTGTCAATGCAGCATGTTTTTCTGGGATTAGTGATAACATGCTTTATGTAGAAGGCTATACACTAGATGAGTTTTTTAAGGGTAAGCTTGCACTAGAGCCTTCTTGTAGAAACAAAATTGGGGTTATTTTTGACAGATCAATAACTCAAGAAGTTCTGAATGTTCATATAAATACAATAAATGCTGTAGAAATGGTTTATGGGCTTGATATAGTTGGATATGAAATTACAGCTGAGCCTGTTGGTGTTGAATTTTTTATTGACAAATCAGGTGTTTCAACAGGTACTGTTAGTAATTTGGATACATTAAAAACTTCAGCTCAACATTTAATTCAAAGAGGTGCGGATGCAATTGCAATTGTATGCAGATTCCCAGAAGATGAAAGTGAAGATTATGCTTCAGGCATAGGGGTTGATCCTGTAGGAGGAGTTGAAGCAATTATTTCTCACTATATATCAAAGGAATTTAAAATTCCGTGTGCACATGCTCCGGCATTCGATGATATAAATATTTCAACCAAGATTGTTGATAGAAGATGTGCAGCAGAATATATTACACCAACATTTTTACCTTGTATATTGTTAGGATTAAATCAGGCTCCTAAAATTTCTAATACAGGTCTAAGTGTTGATAACATTGATTTTCTGATAATTCCATATGATTCAATTGGGTGTATTCCAGTACTAGAAATGACAAAACGCAGAAAAAAAATATTTGCAGTAAAAGAAAACAAGACTATTTTGGATGTAACACCCGAGAAATTTTTATTAACATGTGATATAATAAATACATATGAAGAAATTATGGAGCTTTTACAGTATGAGAAAATTTAAATCAGCATTTTCGCTAGCAGAATTGCTTCTTTGCGTTGCAATTATCGGAATAGTTTCAGCAATGGGTATGACAATAGCTAAACACGGTGCCGATAGGGCTTATGATCTGTTTTATTATAATGGATACATTAGTTTGTATAATGCAATAGCAGATGCAATTGCTTCTGCTGAAGAACCATCAAATCAACAGATAATGACTCATGTGCACGATGTTTTACATTCGGAAGAAATCGAGAGCGAAGATCCTGAAGATGTGGATGTTCCTGCTGGATGGCCTGCACCAGGAGGTGCTGATTCCTTTATTTATGCAGTGAATGGTATAAAATACTATTATCCAAGCGTTTTAAATGAAGGACTTAACGGTGTTGCAGCGGGAGCTGGTGTCGCAAATGCAATCCCTATAACAATGATTGTTCCTCAAAGAAAAACAAGAGATAATAACGGATACGCAGTTGCATTGTTTGCATATATAGATGATGACAGCGGATATTTAGTACCAGTTACTGTTGGAAATAGTACTGATATTCTTAACCGCAGGGATTTACTAACTGTTTATATTGATGATGGGCGTGTAGGTAGAACCAACGCTGTCCGCCAGAATACATTTGACTATCAGCATATTGTATATACAAATTATCGTAGTGCTTTTTGTACAATTAGAGGCTCGCTCGGAAACTTGGTAAACTGTAATGGTGTAGAAAGAGTTACTCCAAGAGATGGAACTTTGAAATTTGCAAATCCTCAAAGAGCTCGATAATTTGGAGGTTTATAAGGATAAAAACAAGCGGCAAAAAACTTTTGCCGCTTGTTTTGTAAGTATTAATTTATTTATTTCAAATCAACAGTGTTATTATCAGCTAAGAACTGCATAACTTTTTCATTCAACGCTTGTTGAGAAAGGGCGTTGAGAACTCCCGGAGTTTGAGAAAGCTGTTTTATCATCGTAGCTGCATCTATATTGTACATTTGGCTCAACTCTGACAATTTAGCGCCGAACTCGGCTTGTGAAACTTTTATATTTTCTTCTTTAGCAATTTTGTCAATTATCAAAGAATTTCTTACTCTTGTTGCAGCATCTTCTTTTAAGCTTGTCATTATACTGTCATAGCTTTGTGCTTCCAAAGCTTGTTCCCAAGTAAAACCCTGCATTGCAAGTTTTTGTTTGTACTCTTCTAATAATTGGTCAGCTTCTCTGTCTATCAAAGATTGTTGAATATCAACTTTTGCATTGCTTACAACTTTGTCAAAAATAGCCTTTTCCGAATTTGTTCTATCAATGTTAGCTTTATTTGCATCTATATGTTTTTGCATATTTTCTTTAAGTTCTTCCACTGTTTTAAAAGTTGTATTTTTCTGAACAAGATCATCAGTCAATTGAGGCATTACTTTAGCTTTGATTTCATTTATTTTGCATTTAAATGTTGCAGGCTGGCCTGCTAATTTTTTTTCGTGATACTCTTCGGGGAATGTAACATTAATTTCAAAATCTTCTCCTAAAGATTTATCGACGAGCTGTTCTGCAAATCCTGGAATAAAACTGGAGTGAGCTAAATCTAAAGAGTAATTTTTAGCGTCTCCATGCTCAATTTTTTCACCATTGGCGAAACCTTCGAAATCAAATACTACAATATCTGTAGGCAATGTTTTTCTATCAGTTATAACTTCTGTTGTTGCATATTGTTCTACAAAAGAATCAACAGATTTTTGAAGCGCATCCTCTGGAGTTTTGTATCCATCGACTTCAATTTTTAAACCTTTGTATTCGCCAAGAGTAACCTCTGGTCTAAGTTCAAGTTTTGCTGTAATTTTTAAATCGTTGCCGATTTTGTAATCATAAGATTCAACATACGGCTGAGCAACTACATCAAAGCTATTTTCCTTGATGACTTCAGATAAAATCTTAGGCAGTGCATTATCTAAAGCTTCTTGTTTTATTCGTTCTTCTCCAACATATTGTTCTACAATGTTTCTTGGAGCTTTGCCTTTACGAAAGCCTGGAATATTTACGTATTGAGCAAGCCTTTTTGCTGCATTGTTGTAGTAACCTACAGCATCTTTGGCAGGGATTTCAATATCAACCTTAACAATATTCTCAGGTTGTTTTTCAATTGTTGTGTTCATTAGCCATTCCTCTTTTCTGGTAAAAATAATACATATTAACCCTACTATAAACAGAGGAGATATGCAATAGATTCGTTTTTAGACAGTGTTATTTCTCAAGGAAGGAATACTCTAAAAGATTGATTGAAAAACTTTTTCAAAAGTTTTATTCTTAAATGGAGAGGTTTTGTGTGAGAAAACATCAATTAAAAAAACAAATTTATCAAAAAGAGCTGCAAATAAAAAAGCTGCATTTACACCATTCATCTTCTGATATATGTAATCAGCTATACAATACATTAATACTTGAGAAAGCTGTCTTAAAAAAAGAATTAGAGAATTTAGAAAAAAATCCTCTCTTGGACAAGATAAAGAATATTTTATCAAAACGAGAAAAGCTTATATGTGATTATTTTAAAGGCGTGTAAATTTTTTGTAAAATTTTCATAGTTTATGCTATAATCAAAAAGAAGGGGAATTATGCTGAAGATAAACTATGATTCAAAAAAATCTATACGTGGTGCTTTTGGTGAAGAACTAGCGGAATTGGGCGGAAAGTGTTCCCAAATTGTAGCTCTTGATGCGGATTTATCAGGTTCTACGCAGACTTCGGTTTTTGCAAAGAAGTTTCCAGAACGCTTTTTTGACGTAGGGATCGCTGAGCAGGATTTGATGACAACGGCGCTCGGCTTATCTTTAACTGGAAAAATTCCTTTTGCAGCAACATTTGCAGTGTTTGCTACCGGCCGGGCTTATGATCAAATCCGTAATTCTATATGTTATCAAAAAGCTAATGTCAAAATAATAGGTGCGCATGGCGGAATTACTGTTGGAGAAGATGGTGCAAGCCATCAGGCTTTAGAAGACATTTCGCTTATGCGCGGGCTTCCAAATATGACGGTTATCGTTCCGGGTGATTATGAGCAGACGAGGCAGGCTGTGCGTTACGCTGCCGAGTATGAGGGACCTGTATATATAAGGCTTTCAAGGATGAATGTTCCAGATGTTTATGATAAAAATTACAAGTTTAATATAAATCAGGCTGTTGTTCTTAAAGAAGGTTGTGATGTTTCATTATTTACAAATGGTGATTTGTTATCAGAGGTTTTGAGAGCATCAGAGATATTAGAAAGAGCCGGAATCTTGGCAGAAGTAGTCAATGTTCCTGTTGTAAAACCTCTTGACGTTGATTCAATAATAAATAGTGTTCAGAAAACGCATTTTGCAGTAACGATAGAAAACCATTCTATAATTGGCGGACTTGGATCAGCTGTTTGTGAAGTGTTATCAGAAAGAGCGCCGCATAAGGTTGTAAGGCTTGGAGTGTGTGATACTTTTGGTCAAAGCGGTACGCCAGAAGAATTATTGAAATTTTATGAGTTAGATGCAGAAAGTATTGCTAAAAGGGTTATAGTAGAGTTAAAGAAATGATACAATTAAGATCGGTTACTAAAAAATATAAAAATAATTATGCGCTGAAAAATATTAATTTGGATATTTTATCAGGAGAATTTGTATTTATCACAGGCGCATCTGGTGCTGGAAAATCTACACTAATAAAAATGCTTTATAAAGAAGAAACTCCTACCACAGGGACTGTGTTAATTGGTGGTATAAATATAGCCAATCTGCCTCCAGAGAAAGTTCCTAATCTAAGGCGTTGTATGGGTATAGTTTTTCAGGATTATAAACTATTACAAAACCAGACGGTATATGATAATATCGCATATGTAATAAGAACTTTGGGAATAAGTTCTTCTGATATAAGAACTCGGGTTATGGGAGCGTTAAAAGTTGTAGGGCTCACTGATAAGGCAAAGGCAAAACCAAGTGAGTTATCCGGCGGAGAGCAACAGAGGGTTAGTATTGCAAGAGCGCTTGTGAACGGGCCGCCGCTTCTTATTGCGGATGAACCTACGGGGAATCTTGATCCTAAAAACTCATTAGAAGTTATGCAGATATTGGAACAAATTAATCAGCGTGGTATAACAGTTATTGTCTCGACTCATGATTATACGCTTGTTGATAGATTTAGAAAAAGGGTTCTAACGCTAGAAAAAGGCGAGATTATAAGAGACATTCAGGCAGGTACTTATGGACAATAGCAGACAACAGCTGAAAAAGACAGTAAAAAAACATATTCCTAAAGATTGGTTATGCGAATTACGTATAACGTATAGGATTGTGATGGAAGCCGTTAATGATATAAAAAGAACAGGGATTATAAATCTTGTCATTATAACGACAATGGCTGCTATATTAACTTTATTTGGTGTTTTGTTTAGATTTACGCTATCGCTTTCAACTTTTGCAAACGAGCTGGGTAATGTATTGGAAATATCCGTTTATTTAAAGAATAATACAGAGCCATCAATAGTGAAAGATAGAATCAAAGAGTTAAAGCATGTAAAAGGTGTTACATTAAAACCTAAAGAAGACTCTTGGAACAGCTTGAAACAGGAATTGGGGCTTCATGATGTCGCAAATCCTCTGCCGGATACTTTGAGAGTACAAGTTGATAAACCTGAAAATATAGGTGAGGTTTTCAATCAAATAAAGCCGATAGCAGGTGTTGAAGATATTGGTTATGCAAAAGAACTTGCGAAAAAAATGCAAGTTTTGACAAATGTAGTGAATACTTCTATGTTTTTTGTTATAATAATATCAGCAGCACTTACAATAACAATAATAAATAATACTATTCAGCTGGTAATTCAATCCAGAAAAGACGAAATCGAAATAATGCGTCTTATGGGCGTAAGCAACTGGTATATAAAAACCCCGCTTGTAATGCAAGGTGCATTTTACGGTTTTGTTTCTTCGGTGATAGCAGTATTTCCATTAAGTTGGGTTCAAGGGCTTTTAATAAATGTTCATAAATTTTTCTTGATACCAACACCGCAATATGCACAGAACATCGTCATAATAACATTACTGATAATCGGTACTGCCTTTGGTGCAAGTGGAAGCTTGTTATCAATAAAAAAACACTTACAAGTATAATAAAATGATAAGGTGAATAATATGGATAAAACTATAGAATTAGTAAACGGTGTAAAAGATATACATGCAATGCCAAGTGTAATTGTAAAGGCTTTGAATATTATGAAAAAGCCGACAGCAAGTATGAAAGAGCTTGGTGATATTGTTATGTACGATCAATCGTTAACAATAAAAATACTGGCTTTGGTAAACTCTGCTTATTATGGTTTTTCGCAGCAAATAAGTTCTATAAGCATTGCGTTGTCGTTATTGGGTATGGTAAAGGTGAAAAACATCATAGTTGCAGTTGCAATGAAACCCATGATGTCAAATCAGGGAGATAAAGAGCTCTGGAAGCATTCTATGCGAGTAGCTGCTGGATGTGAATATTTAGCTAATCTTACAAAAATTATGGATTCAGATGAGGCATTTATTGCGGGTTTTGTACACGATGTTGGCAAGATGGTTCTTCATATGTCAAATGAAAAACTTTATATGAAAGTAATTGATGCTGTTAATGACGGGGCAGATATTCTTGATGCAGAGAAGAAATATTTTGATTCAGACCACGTTAAGACGGGTTCATTATTAGCAAAAAGGTGGCAGCTGCCAATATTGCTGGCTAATATTATTTCGTATCACCATACGCCTTCACTATCATCAATACCTGTACCTTGTAATCTGGTTTGTTTAATAGATAAACTTGTACAAGAAAATTACAATCCGAATTCATTGGATAAAGATTTTATTAAAACGTTGGGTATTGATTTTGCGGATATCGAAGATCTTCGGACTACAATCTTGCAGAAAGCCGAGTTATTAATCTCAGAATTGTCATAAGGTTATTATATGCCAAATCGAGTAGTCTTGGTATCAGAAGATTCGGATTTTTTTGAATATTTTACTTCCCGGCTTGGTTTGCGAAAAAGTGATGAACTATTTAAATACGATTTTGGTGCAGTATTTGAGAAAATCCGATTGTTTGCAGATTCTGTGCTAATAATCAACAGCGAAGGTGTGGAAGACAAAACAATAGAGCTTTTGATATCAGCACGGAATATTCCGTCTATAATTTTCGCTTATAACGAAAATTCGGATTTTAAAGTTAAGACATATAAACTCGGGGCTTTGAGTTTTGTTACTCCATTTACTTCGGATGAAGAATTTAATACAAGAATTGCAAGTGCCTTAAATGTTGCGTCAAATTTGCAAAAGGCTGATAAGTATAGGCAAATATTAGTAAAAAATGACTTATTAATGCCTAATAATGATGTCTTTATAGGCTATACAACACTTTTAGACGAGGAATTAAAAAAAATCAGTGCAGTTTCTTGTAAAGCTGTTTTAGTTGCAATATCTCCTAATGAGCAAAACAAGTTTTTAATAGAATCTTCGCAATTGGAAGAGGCAATTCTAAATAATATCCGAAAAACAGATATTTTAATGTCTTTTGCAGCAAATAAATATTTTGCGTTATTGTATAATACGGATATTAATTCGGCTAAAAAGGTGTGGGAAAAAATAAAAAACAGTATACCTGAAAAAATTTATGCAGGTTTTTCAAGCGTGAATTCAAAAAGCAGGCAACAGCTTGTTAATGATGTGCTTAATAAGTTACACGAAGCTATAAATGCTGATAAGAATAATTTAAATACACAACTAATGATAAATAATAATTCAAACAAGAATTTCAAAACATTCAGGCAGGAATTTAATAAAAGAATTGAACAGATAGTAATGCCGGTTTTTTATCAGATACAACAAAAATTTAATAGCAAACTTTTTGGAATGATGATAGAGCAAAACTGTGGTGAGGGGTTTAAAAGAATTTGTATAAAGAGCCGGCATAACTTGGCAGCTTTGGAAATAACCTGGCCCGGTTTTTCAAAAATAAATATTGATATTTCATACGATACGAAAAAAAATGTGCAGCCAAAGCGTATTTCTTTTGAGCCTGATGAATTAGAAGCAGGATTATTGGAAGATTTATTGGAACGGTTTATTATAGAGTTTAAAAAGGAGATTGAAGATGACGATACTTAATTCTGAAAATAGTTTAGTTTTAATTATTGATGTGCAGGAAAAACTGTTAAATGCAGTCTTTAATAAGCATTCTTTGGAACGTAGGGCTTGTATAATGGCAAAAGCTGCTAGTATATTAGAAATTCCGATTATCGTTACAGAACAATATCCAAAAGGTTTGGGAAGCACAATTCCTGGCATAAAAGATGTTTTGTCCGAGGAAACGCAATATTTTGAAAAAACAGCGTTCTCCGCAATTGATAATGAAGAAATTTTAGAAGCGGTTAGAAATTCAAATAAGAAACAAGTAATACTATACGGTATAGAAACTCACATATGTGTAAGCCAAACCGCAGCTGCTTTATGCGAATTGGGGTATGAAGTTTTTGTTGTATGTGATGCTTGTGGCAGCAGAACCGAATTTGAGTATTCAGCCGGCTTAAGCAGGATGAAAGATAATGGAGTGCATGTAGTAACGACAGAAATAGCACTTTTCGAGTGGTTAAAGGGTGCAAAGAATCCTAAATTCAAAGAGGTTCAAAGTTTGATTAAATAGCGGAGTTTTCTAAGTTTAGCTTGACTTGTCCCTAAGCCGGTAAGAAGCATTGTAGATTTTTCGTTCGTGCGCTCATCTTCAATGTTGTACCTGTTAAAAAGAATATCAGAAAGTTCATAGCCAGATAGACCTTCTTTTTTCATGAGGATTTTTGTGGGGTCGTCTCCATAGAACTCAATGTTTGTAAGAGTTTCTCTTATGTTCTTAATTTCAGAAATAAGAGATTCTATCTTGTTGCGGCCTTTTTTAGAGTTAAGATAATTTATATTTGCTTCTATTGTTGCGAGCATAGGGTATGAAGGTGAGGTTGTTGTTATCATATTGAGTTTGGTCTTGATATCTGAATCGCAATTTGAGTGTAAAAGAGCTGTCGGATTAATTCCTCCTGCCGTTTTATGCAAAGATTGAACCGTAAAATCGGCATACGTTACTGCGCTTTCAGGTAAATTTTGGCTGAATGGGTATAATGCACCGTGTGCTTCATCTACAATAAGATAGACACCAAATTTTTTACATATTTTACTGATTTTTGGAATGTCAGATACGATACCTTCATAACTTGGCGATGTTATAACTATAGCTTTTGGGTTATGCTGTTTAAGAAGTTTTTCAGCATTTTCAAATTTCTTGTAAATACCCCATTCTTGGTCAAATTCAAGTGAATATTCAATTATATTTGCTCCAGCTAAAAGTCCGCCATTTTTATGGCATGGGTGGGCTTTATCCCAAATAAGCAGGTTATCTCCCTTATTACAACAAGCAAGTATTGCTGCAATAATTCCACTTGATGAACCATTTGTTAGAAAATGCGTTTCTTTAACTCCATATATTTTGGCAGCCTTACTTTCAGCCTTTTCTAGAGCTTGCTGTGGATTGTAGGCTTCTACCTCAGAAATATCGCTGCGATACCACTGGTAAAATTTGTGCATTATGCAGAGATTTCCGGCATGGCTGGGGGTTGTAAAAAGTGTTTTTCTGTTTTTTTTCTTCAAAAGTGCAACTAAACTCATAAGAGCATTTTACCATAGATAATAAATATGCAAAAAAAAAGTTTGCCGCAAATGGCAAACATTAAATAAACACGAGGATATTAAGAGAGAATATTTATTGGGTAATATTTGTTACAAACTACGATTTAAAATTTAATCTATATTGCTTTTCTAACTTTTTACTTTCTTCATTTTTCCCTTACATATATATAAAGTTATCTTGTTTTAAAAAATTGCCTATTTTTAAAAAAATGTTACACTCCTTAAAGACTTATTAAATAAGGATTTAAGAAGTATATATAAAATATTTTTATATAATATCTTGCTTTACACTGCTCTTTTTTGTGCTAGCATGTAATTAGTTATAGCGGGATAGAGGAGAAAGATTTTGGCACAGCAGAATATGTTTTCAGACGGTAAAATTGTTCCAGTAAATATAAGAGAAGAGATGAAAAAGTGCTATATAGATTATGCTATGAGTGTAATCGTAGGACGTGCGCTTCCTGATGTAAGGGATGGGTTAAAACCTGTACATAGACGTATTCTCTATGCAATGAATGAATTGGGCATGACTCCAGACAAGCCGTTTAAGAAATGTGCTCGTATTGTTGGTGAAGTTTTAGGTAAATACCACCCGCATGGTGATAGTTCTGTTTATGAAGCCCTTGTGCGTTTGGCGCAGGATTTCAATACAAGATATCTTGTGGTTGACGGGCATGGAAACTTTGGTTCTGTAGACGGCGATAGTGCTGCTGCAATGCGTTATACAGAGGCCAGAATGCATAAGATTACAACATCAATGCTTGCAGATATAGATTGTGAAACGGTTGATTTTGTACCGAACTTTGATGGTTCATTGGAAGAGCCGTCTGTACTTCCTGTAAGGCTTCCGATGCTTCTTCTTAACGGTGTTTCAGGCATTGCTGTAGGTATGGCAACAAATATTCCGCCTCATAACTTAAGAGAAGTTGTAGATGGTACTATTGCGTTGATTGATAATCCGCAGATTACGGTTGAAGGGCTGATGGAACATATTAAAGGTCCTGATTTCCCGACTGCTGCTACAATAGTTGGGTTAAGCGATATAAAACAAGCTTATGAAACCGGCCGCGGCTCGATTAAGATGTCAGCAGTTGCGACTATTGAGGAAATTCCGGGCGGTGCCGGAAGACAGACAAGAACGGCCATTATTGTAACAGAAATCCCATATCAGGTTAACAAGGCGCAGTTGATTGAAAAAATTGCAGATTTAGTCAAAGAGCAGAGAATAAATGGAATATCTGATTTACGTGATGAATCAGATAGAGACGGTATGCGTATTGTAATTGAACTAAAGCGTGACGCTAAGCCGGAAGTTGTTAAGAATAATCTGTTTAAGTATACACAGCTTGCAACAACATTCGGTGTGAATATGGTTACTTTATGCGGTAAACAGCCAAGGTTGCTTAACCTTTATGAAGTTTTGAATGAGTTTGTGGAACATAGGGTTGAAATTGTTACAAGAAGAACTATTTATTTCTTAAAGAAAGCAAAAATCAGAGCTCATATTTTGGCAGGTTTATTGATTGCTTTAGGCTCTTTAGATGAAGTTATTGAACTAATTAAAAAATCTAAAACTACGGATGATGCTAGAGTTGGTTTGATGAGCAGATTCGGGCTTGATGTCGATCAAGCGAATGCAATTTTGGAAATGCAGTTAAGAAGATTGACAGGCTTAGAGCAAGATAAGATTAAGAATGAGTATGACGAACTTCTCAAAAAGATTACGGAATATGAGGGTATTCTTGCAGACAGACAAAAAGTTCTTGATATTATTAAGACTGAACTTCTTGAAGACAAGGAAAAATACGGTGATGACAGAAAAACTCAAATTGTTCCAGAGCAGGGTGAAGTTACAATAGAGGATTTGACTCCTAATACTCCAATGGCAGTGTTTATTACACATCAAGGGTATTTGAAGAGAATTGCTCTTGATACTTTTGAGCGTCAGAATCGTGCAACACGTGGTAAAGCTGGTATAAAAACAAAAGATGATGATGATATTCAGCATTTCTTTACCGCAATGATGCATGATAAGGTGTTATTCTTCTCTTCAAAGGGTATCGTGTATAGCCTGAATGTATATGATTTCCCTGAAGGCGGTCGTCAATCTAAAGGACTTCCTATAGTAAATGTGCTTCCGATTGAGCAGGGTGAAACTATTACAGCGGTTGTTCCTGTAAGTAATTTCTCTCACGAACTAAATCTTATAATGTTGACTCAAAAAGGCTATATAAAACGTATTGAGCTTGATAATTTTGCTAGCATTAGAAGAAGCGGTATCATAGCAATATCTCTGGAAGAAGGCGATAGACTCAATTGGGTAAAATTGGCAAAACCGAATGATGAAATAATAATCGGTACATCTTGTGGTATGGCGATAAGGTTCCCTATTGAGGATTTGAGACCGCTGGGAAGAAGTGCTCGCGGGGTTACATCAATGAAACTTCGAGCTGCTGATACAATTATCGGATGTGATATTGTTCCTAAGAATTATGATGCGGATCTCCTCGTTGTAACATCTGATGGCTTTGGAAAACGCACAAAACTTTCTGAATTCAGGACTCAAAATAGAGGCGGAATAGGACTTATTGCGACTAAGTTTAAGTCAAATATGTCAAGACTAGTAGCTTTAACAATAGTAGAAGAAAGTGATGAGATTATGCTTGTAACGGCAAACGGTATTGTTACAAGGATTAAAGCCGGAGATATTTCTTGCCAAGGACGTCCTGCAACTGGTGTAAGAGCTCAAAACTTAACTGATAATGATACAGTTGTATCTGTTAATAAGATTGTAAATACTGATAAAGAAGAAAATGTTGATGGTTCTGATGCTGGTATATCAGGCGGATGCACAGTAGAACAGATGGCTGACAGCGAACAAATTTCAATTATAGAGACTGATGAACAGTAAGATTATAAACATATAATAGAAAAATTAGGGTAAACAATAGACCTATTCAAATTCTTGATGTCATTGCGAGGACGATTCGTTCTCGCAATGACAATTGTCAGGCATTGCCTGACATAAATATGCAAATACAGATGCCTTATTTTAATAATATTGTAAGTTTTAATAATCCATCTTTATCTTTTACTTTGTAAAATTTTGTAAATAAAACAAAAAAAATATTTTTTTCATACGTTATATACACATCAGACACAATATGGAGGGTGGTTTTGTTAACTCTAGATGCAGTATCACAAAAACAAAAAAGTTTTAAGGCGGATAATCGTACGATAGATAAAACGACGGGTGAATATAAAGATCCTCTTATGAGGTGGCCCCTAAGAGGTGCTGCATTTACAAATGAAGTCGGAGAAGCTTTAAGGCCTGTTATAGGAAATTATGCTACTTTAAGTTGGATACCGGCACTTTTATATATTGGTGCTGATATTTATGATAAGTATAAAAATGATAAAAATGAATATAGTCCAGATTCAAGAAGATGTTTAAAACAGGCAGTTTTTCAGGGGATGGCAAGTATTTTTCTGCCGCTTATTGCTGTAAAACTCGGACAAAATGTATTTTCGCAATTTGGGAAATTAGGCGCTGACAAAATAAGTCTTAATTCTAAGGAGCATATTTCAAAGCTTGCAGAGCAATTTATTGCAAACGGTAAAATGCATGCTTTTCATGGTAGAGATAATGAGTGTACAAAAGAATTTTTAAATATTGTTTCTGATTCTATGGATTATAAAGATAAGAAGAAATCATATCAAAACATATTTAGAGTGTTTAAAACGGATAAAAAGTCCAGCATTTCAAAATATACAGAAAGAACAATAGAAGATTTAATAAAGCTTCGAAAAGATATTTTAAACCCTTCAACAGAATTTAAAGCGTCAAAATGGTATTCCGAATATATAAAGAATTTAAAATACGGACAAACCGAGAATGTTGCAATAAAAAATGTTTTAAGTAAATTTCAAAAGCAAAAAATGATGAAAGGTGATTTTTTAAAAACGCTTGGTGGATTTGTAGCTCTTGGACTTGCAATAAAACCTATAGATTATTTTGTAGAAGAAGTTTTGATTGGAAAGTATATAGGCCCGGGTATTGATTCTATAAAAAATAAATAAAATTTCTTATTATCTTTATGATAAACTTATAGATAATACTGAGGATAATTTATGACGAAAATAAGAGAGTTTGTTTTTAAACATTCGGAATTGTTTACAATTCTAGGACTTATGATATTGTTTTATTTCATATTCTTTCATAATATCTGGGCGTATGCATTAATGGATGTAGATGAATCCCGATATGTTTCAATGGCAAAAGATATGTTCAATTCTAAAGATTTTTTGACCTTGTATTTGAATAAAAGGTATTTTTTCGAAAAACCGCCTTTGTACTTTTGGGGTGAATGTCTTTCATTTGCGCTATTTGGTAAAATCAATGAATTTACGGCAAGATTCCCAGTTGCTTTTTACGGTACAATGTGTTCGTTTTTAACATATTTTTTAGGCAGAAAAATAGTCTCCAGAACCTACGGTGTTGTTGCTGCTCTTATGCTGGCTACATCATTTGAATTTGTTATTCTTTCTAAATTCGCAATTCTTGATATTGTACTCTCAACTTGCGTATGGTTCTCTCTTGCATTTGGTATGTTCACTTATTTTTGTAAAGAGCAAAACAAGAAATATTTTTGGTGGTTGTTTTATGTTTTTTCTGGATTGGCAGTATTGGCTAAAGGTATTCCTGGGTTTGTGGTTCCGTTTGGCTCAATGTTTTTTATTGCAATAGTTTCTAGAAAATTTAAAGAGATTTTTAGACCACAGTATTTTATTGTGGGGTTTGTTATATTTTTTATAATAATCCTTCCTTGGCATATTGCAATGTTAGAATTGCACGATCCTTTGTTTTTTAATGAATACATAATTAAACATCATGTTTCACGCTTTTTGGGCTCAAAAGAACTTGGGCGAGAACAGCCTTTCTGGTTTTATTTTGTAACGCTTTTGTGGGGGTTCTTCCCTTGGATTGTTTCGACCTTCTCGGTTTTGATAAGGAAAATAATCAAAAAAGATTTTGAATTCAAAAATTTGAGTGATACAAGAAAATTTTTACTTTTTAATGGAGTAGTGGTAGTATTTACATTATTCTTTTTCTCTATTTCAAAAACAAAGCTTATAACATATATATTGCCGATTTATCCTTCTCTTGCTTGTCTTGGTGGGTATATCTGGGCAAATTATATTGAACGTGGCGAATATAGCAGGATTATTAACAAAACGGTTTATGTATTAGGCGGGCTGGCTGTTTTAGCTGCTATTATCGCATCTTATTCGGCATTATTCCTGCCATATCAGTTGTATTGTGATATTTTGCCAGCTAAGAATTTGTGTATAATATCCTTTGCGTTATTTGGTATTTTATCAATTGTTTTTGCAAAAAAAGAACGCTATCTTGGTGTATTTTTTACTTATGTTATATTTATACTAGTTTTGTCAGCTTATGGGACAGAGAAGTTTTTTGAAATTGATTATGCTTTTGGACAGAATGATTTGTTGAAATTTGCGCAGTATGCAAAAGAAAATAATAAAACGCTTACGTGTTACAGATTTTCTCATAAATATTCATTAATATATTATGGCGGTAAACCTGTAGAATACGGGCCGGAGTATGGAATTGAAGATTTAAAGCGGGCGTTGGACAAGGAGAATAATCTAATTATTATACCTTACGAAGACTTAACCCGTGATATAAGAGTTTTGAAATACAATGTTATTGCAGAGGGAAGAAAATATATATTAGTAGAAAGGGTTAAATGATAGGATTAATCAGTGAAACAGTTTTTAGATTGACCTCTCCGCTTTTGTATTTACTACATAGACATTTTGGTTATTCAAGTGAGGCATACAGTTTAAAACTAGGGCAAGTAAATGGATTTGAACCTAAGGGTCGTGTAATAATGTTTCACGGCGTATCGGTTGGAGAAATAAATGCAATCGAAAAATTGGTCAAAGAAACACGCAAGACATTTCCATCTGCTCAAATAATAGTAACTACAGGTACGAATACAGGACAGGAAATTGCTCATAAAAAGCTCGGGGAGGTTGTGGATTTAGTAACATACTTTCCTTTTGATGTTCCGAGCTGTGTGAGTCGTTTTTTGGACAAAATTAAACCAACTGATATTTTAATGGCAGAAACTGAGATATGGCCTAATTTCGGAAAAGAATGCCGGAAACGTAATATTGATTTATATATTATAAACGGACGAATTTCGGATAGAACATTTAATTCGTATAAAAAGCTAAAGTTTTTTTTCAAGCCGCTGCTGGCAAATTATACTGGAATATTTACCCAAAGTACAGAAGACTTGAATAAATTTCTTGAATTGGGTGCTGAGCCAAATTCAACAAAGCGTATGAATAATTTAAAGTTTGATATCACTCCTCCGAATGTAGATATTGATTTGAAGAGAGAGGGCAGAGTATTTTTGGCTGCATCTACGCATTCAGGCGAAGACGAAATTGTTTTTGAGGCTTATAAAGAATTAAAAAAGACATATGACGATTTGAAGTTTGTAATTGCACCAAGGCATTTGACAAGACTTGATGAAGTAAAATCGGTAGTGAAAAATTATGTATTGCGCTCAGAGGGCGGAGATTTACTGTGCAGCGATGTTATGATACTCGATACTATGGGGGAATTAGGTAAAATCTTTGCATTTTGTGATATCGCTTTTATAGGCGGAAGCTTTAATAAAACAGGCGGGCATAACCCTTTGGAGGCAGTAATATTTGGAAAACCAGTGATTTCAGGGCCTTCAATTAACAATTTTAAGGATATTTACGCAATTATCCAAAATGCAGGTGCCGGATTTGTAGTAAATACTCCTGGTGAGCTTATAGAAACTGCCGGTAAACTCCTGCGTGATAAAGATTTATATTCTAAGACTTCTTTAGCAGGCAAAAAAGTATTTCAAGAGCAGCAGGGTGCTTTGGAATTTGTTTTAAATATACTGAAGCATAAACTTTCTTAACTGATTGACAAGAGTATTTGTTAGCAGTATTTTACTACATTATGAATACTAAGAAGGCTTGGATATCATTTTCGTTAATATTTTTAGGTTGTTTATTTTATTTTTTCGCTAATTTTCATCGTATAGCAATTCCGGGTGCAATATTTGACGTTCTTCAGCACGAATTAAACTTAAGTGCTCCATATATTACAGCTTTCGGTGCAATATTTATGTATATATATGCATTTAATCAATTAATTATTGGTGTAATGGTAGAACGTTTTGGCGGGCTGAGAGTTATACTGACGGGTGCAATTATACTCGCTCTTGGAACATTATTATTTCCGATTTCATCAAATCTGTATCTAATGTATTTTTCAAGAGCACTAGTAGGGCTGGGCGGAAGTATGTTTTATTTGAGCTTAATCCGTGAAATTAAAGCATGCGTTTCTGAAAAAGATTTTGGTATTGCAATTTCTATAATGCTTTTTATAGGGTACGCCGGAGGGATAGCTGCTAATGCTCCCTTTGTTTTTGCGATGAAATATATGAGCTGGAGAGAATGCTTATTTGTTTTAGCCGGTGTAATATCTTTTGCGGCTTTGTTATTTTATATCCTTACAAAACATGTTGAAAATCAACCTATTAATAAAAATGTGAAAATGCGGCTTTTACCGTTTAGGTTGGTTTTACATAAAAAACATAATCGTAATTTATTTAGCTTTGCCTGCTGTAATTTTGGAATATCATATGTTGTGCAAGCAATACTTGGGAAAAAGTTTCTTGAAGACTTTTGCTTGATGTCGTCAGCTGATGCTGCCATGATACTTTCTATAATGGCAGTAATAGCAGCTGTTTTTAATATTGTAAACGCTTCTTTTTGCAAGTTATGTCATAATCATAGGGTGCTTTATCTCAAAAATGCTTCAGTAATAACTTTTTTGGTTCTGTTGTGTATATGTATCTGCCTAATTCTAAATATTAGAACAAAGCTAATTGCACTTTTATTCTTTATACTTGCAGGTAATGCAAGCCTTACTTCAATACTTGTTCCAGTGTTACATTTGACAAACCGAAAAATGGTTTCTGGAACAGCCGTAAGTATTATGAATTTTTGTTTCTTTATGATGGTTGGTATCTTAGGTACAGTGAGCGGTTTTTTGTTAAATATTTTTGAGCCGGTGAAATACGGAAATGTTTTAGTCTATTCTAATCTCTCTTATTTGGCTGTTTTCGGATTATTCTTTTTATTAAGTGTATTTGAACTATATAAAGCTATGAAATTATCGAATAAGTATTAGTTTTCAAAAACATAAAAAAAAAACCACTCGGTGTGTGTTTCGAGTGGGTTTTGTTTTCTGCATCCTAATGGTCTTTTTAGTGTTTATTATCTAGGAGTTTATATGATTTTTGGGGTATATAGCTATTTAGTGTTTCGGCTACACTTAAAGTGTGTATTATTATTATTGCACATAAGATTTTATTGTCAAGCATTGTTGTTAAATATTTTTTAGAAAATTGGGAAAAGAACTAAAACTATTGTAAATACTGGGTTTCTTTGCTTTACAAAACTTAACATATGCAGCCAAAAATTATTTTTAAGAATAATTGTAATTATTACGCTTTATATAAAAGCATGACATGCTCAATTTTAGTTTTTTTACTGATAAATTTTTTCGGTTTTGCTATAATGAATATAGTAAGTTAGTTTTTGTATTATTAATTCACGGTTTGTAAAATTAAAAGGAAGAGGTTTCAATGAATATAAATAAAAATTATGATAATCTTGAGCAAAGTTATTTGTTTTCAACTATTGCGCATAAAGTAAATGATTTTATTAGCAAAAATCCTGATAAAAAGGTTATAAGGCTGGGGATTGGTGATGTAACCCTGCCTTTGTGCAGAAAAGTTATTGAAGCTCTGCATAAAGCAGTTGATGAGATGGGAGTTCAAGCTACATTTAGAGGTTATGGCCCTGAGCAAGGTTATGATTTTTTAAGAGAAGCTGTAAAGAATTACTACAAAAAGCATGGTGTTGATTTAGAACTAGATGAAATTTTTATTTCGGATGGAGCAAAGAGTGATGTGGGGAATATCTTAGACCTATTTAGCCCAGAAAATACCGTATTGGTTCCAGATCCTGTCTATCCTGTTTATGTTGATACTAATGTTATGGCAGGCAGAAAAGTTGTTTTCATTAATGCAAACGGAGAAAATGAATTTTTACCGCTGCCGGATGAATCAATTAAGGCGGATTTGATATATCTCTGTTCTCCTAACAATCCGACAGGTGCAGTTTATAACAAGGAGCAGCTTAAAAAATGGGTTGATTATGCACTCTCTCAAAATGCTATAATTCTCTTTGATGCTGCTTACGAATGCTTTATTTCAGATGAAAATTTACCAAGAAGTATATATGAAATAGAAGGAGCTAAGAATTGTGCAATAGAGTTTTGCTCTTTATCAAAAACAGCCGGTTTTACAGGGACAAGATGCGGTTATACGATTGTTCCTAAAGCTCTAGGAAAATTAAATAAAATGTGGCTTAGACGTCAGACAACCAAGTTTAATGGGGTTCCTTATATAGTACAAAGAGGTGCTGAAGCTGTGTTTACAGAAGAAGGACAGATGGAAATCAAGGAAAATATAAGTTATTACAAAGAAAATGCAAAAATAATCTCTGAAACACTTCAAAGATGCAATATCTGGCATGTTGGTGGCAAGCATTCTCCTTATATTTGGTTGAAATGCCCTGATAATATGAAATCCTGGGAATTCTTTGATTATCTTCTTGAAAAAGCTCAGATAGTAGGTACTCCAGGTGCTGGTTTTGGTAAAAACGGCGAAGGTTATTTCAGGCTTACTTCTTTTGGTTCCAGAGAAAACACTGTTGAAGCTATGAAGCGATTCGAAGCAATATTTAAATAGAAATAGAATATTGTTCTATTTTGAAAGGTTTAATTTTTGCAGAATTTCATCAAAGTTGCCCATACCATTCATAAAAATAATACCATTTTTTGAAATATTGACTTCAACTTTGTTTTTGTATTTTGTAAAAATGCTATCGTTGTACCTGTCTGTAAGAAAATGGTATCGCTGGTTTGAAGAGCCGCACCATGGGCGGGAATAATCCAGTTTTTCCAGCTCAAATGCTCCGTCAATTAAAAGGTCTGTATTTTCTAATAGCAGCCTGTTTTTTTCTTCAACTCTTAAATTTTCTAATAATCCGCCTGTAAAGCATAAAACGCTTAATCCGCTTTTCTTAACTTCCCTTGCAATAATTCCGCAGGCTTGAGCCTGTTCAAAAGGTTCTCCGCCGAGAAAAGTCACCCCTTCAATATCTTTTTGTTTTAGAATATCCTCAATTATATCGTCAGTGTCTAACAAAGTGCCGCCATTATGAGCCCAAGTATGAACTGCTTGACAACCCCTGCAATGGCGAGAACAGCCCTGAGTCCAGATGCAATAACGAATCCCTGGCCCTTCAACTTTTGTATTTTTTATAATGTTAAATATCCGAAGCTTCATTTTCCCTTTCATCTTGGGTATTAGTTATGTATTGCCTATCTAGAGGCGGGTTAACTTTGAATCTGCGCTTTTTCAATGAAGAATAATTTTTAACAGCATCTATGAGGGATTTGTATGTGGTATTGTCGTTAAAATTTTTACATAGATACAAAAATATTTTTTCAATTTCTCTTGTATTTGTATTTTTTATAGTTGTAACAAAATACTCATTACAAATTGCTATGGTATCAATTTTTAGTTTTACATAAACGTTATTGTTTATAAGACGTAAGTTTTTTATCTGCTCATCATTAAGATTATTACCTTTGCCTGTTATATATTTACTTACAGAATTTAGAATTCTTTGTTTTGCTAAATAATGCAGCTTATTTGATAAATAACAAACTCCCAATCCAGCTGCATAACAGCAGCCGATAGGAAGCTTTGCTTCTGATGGTATATACTCTAGTATCGGAATTAAAATAAGACCTAATGCTATAAGCGCTGTATTCATAAGTCAACATTTCTTTCGTTATATTTTCTGATAATTTTAGGAAGTTTCATTTTATTCACACAAACAAGTCCTCTAAGTTGTTTTTCCATATGAGGTTTAAGTCTCAAGAAATAGAAAAAATCATTTATATTCTGAAACCCTCCGATTTCAGTGCGCTCTTTAACGATTTTTTTTGCCAAAACTATGCTGATTCCGGGAAGTTCGGTAAGCTCAACTTCAGAAGCATTATTTATATCGATTTTATCAATAGGCTTGAGTAAAGGTTTTGACTCATTTTTAATCTCTTTAGTTTGTTCTTGCGTTATATTTCGAGGCTCCGGGGTACCAATCCATTCTTCTGATATTATGACTCTATAAAGGCGGCAGTCGTCAATTAATCCGTCGAATGTTGTATTATGATTAAAACTTATGCAAAACATATCCCATAAATCTTGAATAGGGTGGACTTGTGATGTGACGACACGAAACATTCTATAAGCTCCTCTTGTTCGTGTTTTTTCTTTGGCTGTAATTGTTAAGCCGTCAATCCCGAGCTTAAGTGTGCAGTATTTGTTTGATAGTTTCAAATTTCTCCAAATATCTTTATATGGAGCAAGATATATTTTTGCTGTTTTTAGGGCTTCTTGACGCCTAAGAGTCTGACCTCTATCTAAGATTGTATTTTCTCTGGTGCGTGATAATATTATATATCCAGCGATTAAAACTATCGAAGTTATTATTGCTGGTATAGGGTAGAGAATAAACAGCCAAACAATTAAAATTACAGCTGTTGCAATTAATCTGCCCATATATCTATATCGCATTATCTTAACTCCTTAACATATAGTATAAACTTTCCTGTAATAAAGTCCAACGCCAATAATTGTTAATATAATGTTTGGCATAAATGCTGCAAGAAGAGGCGCAAGAGAACCTGCTTCTCCGAATGATATAGACAGAGCTCTTATTAAGTAATAGGCAAAAATAATCAAAATACTAAACAAAAACCCCCTGTTATATCTGACTCTCGGTGGTGTAATTGCAAGCGGAACACCTATTAGCACAAGAACAATTGTAGTTAGGGGCAGTGCAATTTTATCAAACAAACTTATCTCCAATTCTTGCTTTTTATCAACATCAGACTTGGCCAAAAATTTACATAGCTGTATAAAGTTATGCTCGTTTGCGAGGTTTCTATCCATTTCTTTGGATAAGTCCATGCCGAATTTTACGGTAGAATCTTCAAATAGTGTTGTATCAAGTGTTTTACCGCTATCTGTAATGGTATAGATAGCACCTTTTTGGAACTTCCACCCTTCGGGAGTTGTAGCACCTTGTCTTGCTTGAAGGATTTGGATTGTACCATCCTTTGATGCATCCAGAACGGTTATATTATGTAATTGTTTATCGGTGCAGTCTCCTACATAGAAAAGGCGTTTTAGCAGCCCCCCGTCTTTGACTTCCTTAAATGTAAAATTATGTTTTCCTTCAGGAATATTTTTTTTGCTGAAAGCATAAAGAGCAAGGTCTGTTGATTGTTTAGTCATGACTGGTACAACTGTTTCGTTTAATACAAAGCTTACGCATGCCATGACTATAGAAAAAATAAAAATAGGTTTTGCAATTCGATTTAATCCGATTCCGCAAGCCCGCATGACTGTGATTTCTGAGCTTAAGCTCAGGCCGTTCAGTGTCATAACGGTTGCTAATAAGACACCCATTGGAATTGTCATCACAAATACAGCCGGAAGGTGTAGTATTATAATTAAAAATGCGATTTTAAACGGTATACCGTACATGGAAATTTGTTTAATAAGGGTGATGAAAGTGTCAGAGGCAAAAATGATTGAAGTAAAGACAAGAACGCCCATTATAAACATTTCAATGACCTGCTTTAGAATATATTTGTCCAGCAGTTTCATATTTTCTATTTGATATATTAAATTCTTAATAAACTTAATCATCAGCTCCAGAATATTATATCAAAAAGGTAAAAATAGGTAAATAACTGGAAATACGAATTTAATATTAAACACCCGAACCTTTAACTTCAATCTTTTTAAGTCTCTGTTCAATTCTGCGATACCACTTAAGTTTTCTCTGGAAAAGCGTTTCGTAACCTTTGAAATTCCCTTGGCTTATATCATAAAACTGTTTGTCGCATAAGTCTTCTAAAGTTTTTGCTAAATATTCAGAGTATTCTTTCCGATTAGGTTTGTCATTATCAAGCTCTATAACTTTTCCCATTTCAACTAGAACTTCGGGCCTGTTGTCTCTTAAAAACATATAATTTACTGCAATAGGCATGAGCGCTACCTTGCCATATTTTTTAGCAGCTTTTTCTGCTATATAAGTTAGTCCTGTCTGGAATTCGATAGGTCTATGGTTAGGCGGTTTTATTATTCCTTGAGGGAACAGGTATAGTATATTATTAGAATCGCCTAATATTTCTACAGAATACTGTATCGCTTTCATAGAAGCTTGCGCAGATTTTTTGTTAACATTAAATGCACCGCCGCGTCTTAGAAGCGGAAAACGGTTTAGCTCTTCTACCATAAGCCGGATTTCTTTTTTGAATATTCTATTACAAATATTGTATCCGACAATACCGTCCCACCAATTGCTATGTGGAGCAAAAAGTATAATCGGGGTTTGAGGATCCTTATTATAAAAATTTTCAGCACCCTTATAACGAAAAGCATAGAATCTGTTTTCCAACATTCCGTAAAAGAATCGATCTGCAACCCATAGCCAGAATGGCGATGTTTGTGCAGGACGAAATTTCTCATCAATGTTTCTCAACTTAGTAGGCGGTACTTCCGAATATAAATCCTCTAAATTTATCATATAAATATCATACACATTTAAGCCGTGTTTGTGAACACTTATTTGACTAAATTTAATTAAAGTTTACAATAGTTAATAATGAGGGTTTTATATGAAAAAGAAACTGTTTATTGGCGTCGTTGTATTGTGTTTACTTGGTTTGATGTTTATATTGAGAGGGCATGTATTAGCATACGTATATCTTAATCCTCTAACTAACACTTCTGTTTTGCCAAATATTTCTAAACCGATAAAAGAACTAGATAAAGCGTTTGCGTATGCAAAGTTTTCTTCAGCTCGTTCTGGTTATAATATAAATTATTTGTATTATAATGCTTATGGCTCGGGGTTTATTCGCAATAATAAAATCCCTAATGACTTAGATTTTGCTGTTGGGATTGATCTCGGAGAGTACGAATATAATGGCAAGAATTCTCAAGAGATTGCCGAAAATATTATAGATAAGATGAATTCTTTTGAATCAGCGTTTAATTTTTACATAAATATGTCATCTGGTGAAATATACAGTACGATTAGTTCCTTAGAATACTTATCTTTATTGGATAAACAGAAGAGTACAAGTGTAAAAAATATTGCAGATTCTCTTGATGATGCTCTTTTCAAAAAATATTATGTTAAGTATACGAAGAAAAAGTTTAACGAAAAAGAATTTGACGTTGTCGTTGATATGCCGTATATAATGAGGCAGGGTGAAGTCTTGGTGGAAGACAGGCGCCCTATAATTCTTTTCAGTGATATGGTCCGCTATAATAGTTCCATGCCATCTTATATGAGAGAAATTTCAATAATTCCAGAGTTTTATGTTAATATTAAGTTTCAAGGTAAAGTATATAATCTTGAAATTGTTCCAGAAGCCTTTATTGGCAATCGTCTTCAACTCTCCAGAAGATTTTTTGCGCCAATGGTTTTTGTTAATAATACTTCTGCTAATTATCTTAAGCATAGTTTATTTTTAGAGAATGATGAAAACTATTTGAGCTATCGCTTGCTTTCATATAAAAGGCATTTACAGGAAATCGATAATATCCTCGCAATGAAAGATCGTCCAATAAAGCTTTTTAAGCGCTTGATGCAGACGGCTGATATGATTTATCCAGTACTGCCAAAGGAAGTTTATAGTGAGATTGCGGATTTTGTTAATGTAAATTTGAATAATCCAAATATAAAATTGCTTAATGAATATACAAATATATGTGGGAATATTTTTAATATCATGGGTTATCCATCATTATTTTTCAAACTGAAAGAAAATGGCAAGATTAAAGAAATGGCTGATATTTTGGACTATTCTATTACATCATTGAAAAACAATGGTGATATTGATGAAAATATAATAAAAATCTTAGAAGATTTCAAGAATAAAGAATTGATGACCGTGTTGGAAGTTAATGATAATTCGGAGTTGAAACAAAAACAAGAGTATTTATTTGACAAGTATTCTATTGTTTATAAAACAATAACAGAGGCTGTTTTAGAACAAGTAAACGATTTAGATAAAATCAATAAATTTACTAATATATTTAATCAAATATACTCTGATTCAGGTTTCCACCGAATATCTTTATCTTGGCTTGATAATAATACTCTCGGTATTATAGAAGATGATTTTACAAGAGGGATTAAAGACTTTAAACATATGGCGGATGAAAATGAACTCGTAGATTTAAATTATAAATTAATAAAACCAAATGAGGATTTGAGTTTTAATGTAAGTTATGATGTCTTTGTAAGATATAATTCAACAGAGGGTGAGAATAAAAATTATAAGCTTTTGCAAGATAAACTTTTGAACGACAAAAAGAATTTTAGTATAAAAAGAAAATTTGTTTGGTATTAGAGATTAAAAGGAGATGTTATGAAGTTTTTACACACAATGATAAGAGTAAAAGATATTGAAAAATCTTTAAAATTTTATACAGAAGTTTTGAATATGCAGTTTGACCATAAAAAAAGACTTGATGATTGCTGGTTATATTTTTTGAGGGATGCAGAAAATACTTGCCAGATTGAGCTTACTGTAAACGATGAGACTCCAGCTCATGGTTATGAAATCGGAAGTGGCTTCGGGCATTTTGCATTCTCTGTTAATTCTCTTGATGAATTTACCCAAAAAATTAATAAACTCGGCTATTCTTACCTTTATCCTCCGTTTGACTTGAATGGTAAAGGGTCAAGAATTGCTTTTATCACAGATCCTGACGGCTACCAGATAGAACTTATTGAAAAAGTCGTATGGTGATTTTATATATGTAACATTTCTTAACAAAAGGTCAATTTTCACTAAAAAAAATACTTTATATATATGTAAGATTAAAACGGATAAGGTATCTGAGGAGGTTTTTATGACAATTGCATTGAGAAAATTGGCTTTGTTAGAAAAGAATTTGGAAAAAAGGGAAGAGCAGGCACGTATTGCAGGATATGTTACAAGTCCTGTAGATAGTGATTTTAAAGAGCAGGTTTCTAAACTTATGGAAAAAGTCAGGAGGATTTAATAGAAGCTAACTTTATAAGCTCTCTGAAATCATCGCTTCTTTGGTAGAGTTCATCAAAAGCTGCTATATCTGTTATTGTGGCATCTTTCATAAAAGCAATTCTATCTGCGGATTTAATTGTGGATAGTCTATGAGCTATTGCAATAATTGTTTTTTCACCTTTTAAACTATTAAGGACATTACAAAATTCATTTTCTGTTTTCAAATCTAGTGAAGAAGTTGCTTCATCAAGAATTAAAATATCTGGATTTGAGTATATTGCTCTTGCAATTGCGAGTCGTTGTTTTTGACCTTGTGAGAAACCTGTTGAATCTACAAAAGGATTGGCGTTTATTCCATCTTTGTAATTATTAATAATAAATTCGTATAATTGGGCTTTTTTTAGGGCATCAATGACCAAATCATCGTTTTCATAAGAAGAGCCGAAAATAACATTTTTCTTTATTGATTCATTTAAAATGTTGAATTCTTGAGGAATGTAGCCAATTTTTAAAGGATTTTCACTAACTGCTCCGTCGATTAGTATTTCACCGCTTGTGGGTATTAATAGTCCTGCAATAATATCAGCAAGAGTCGACTTTCCAGCTCCTGAGAGGCCTGCAATTCCTATAAACTCCCCTTTTTTTATGGTAAGATTAATATTTCTTAAAACAGGTTTATGAGTTTCGTATTCAAAATTAATATTTCTAAGCTCGATAGAAGATTTTAGCGGGGTAAATTCTTTATTAACAAGTTTTTTAGTATTATTTATATCTAAACTTTCGCAGATTTTTAAAAGTTCTTCTACAATTGGAAGAGAAGAGTTTATTCCGTTTAAATTAACTTGTAGCCTGGAAATAGTTGGGGCTAGTCTAAATATTGCAGATACAATAACCGCAAATGATGCAATTAACTTGTCAGGTTCACTATAGCTTTGACAAGAGATTATGCTTAGGAGAATAAATAGTAGAATTATAATAAAAGGCTCTGTTACGTACGGTGGAATTGTATTTAAGAACAATGTTTCAATTCCTGTCTTATAATAATTCAATATGGCAGATTTATAGTTATTATAGAAAAAGATTTCGTGGTTAGAAATTTTAACGGCTTTAATGTCTAAAATTGCTTCATTTGTTCTTTGCGTATATATAAAGCTTGTTTTTGTCATTTTTTCGGCGTTTTGTCGCAGCCGTGGTTTAAAAAAGATGTTTTGAATATATATTAATACAACGGAACTAATAATAGTCAAGATTGTGGCTAAAGGGAATTTTATTATTAAGAATAGTGCAATTAAGCAAAAAATAAAAAAGTTAACTCTTAGGTTTAGAAGTCTTAGAACAAAATTATTAATAACATTTGGTATCAGAAAGTTTAGTATATTGCTTTTTTGTGCAAGAGGAATTTTCATCCCCGTCATATACGGTGTTGCAAGGAAATAGCGCATAAAACTAAGATTTACTTCTGCTTCGACAGCTTTTGTGAATTTTGCTTGAAGGTATGTGTAATATATCATTAAAATGTTTTTAGCTAGAAATAAAAGAATAATACCTAGCCCGATTATTATAGGAGAGTTAAGAATATTTTCGGATGGTTGTTGGGAAAGAAGCTTTAAAACAAAGGGATAAGTAAGTGCAATCCCAAAAAGCTCAATGGCTCCTACTATGAAAGATAGATATGAGTATAATTTTAAAAATTTTTTATTTTTCTGAAAATAAGAAAAGAATTTTTTATAAGAACTCAAAAACATATGAATATTTTACATAAAAAAAATAGGCGGGTAAATATTTTCACAATGTGTGTTATAATATTGTCAAAGGAAAGAAGGAGGTTTTATGTCAAACCCTATATTAAACGAAAAATTTGCAGAGCAGTCGAGAGTTCTAGAAGGCGAGCCGATGACAGTAAACGGCACTATACAGGTTACGGCTTTCTTAGCGATATTGCTGGTAGCGGCTGCTGCTTTTGTCTGGTCACGTATGACTATGGGATATACAGACCTGGCCGTAATGCTTACAGGTGGTGGAGCAATTGTTGGTTTTATTCTAGCGCTTATAATCTGTTTTACGAGAACTAAATTTTTGATACCTGTTTATGCCGTATGTGAAGGTTTATTCTTAGGAGGATTATCAGCAACTTTTGAAGCTTCTTATCCTGGAATTGTATCACAAGCGGTTGCAGGTACTTTTGCTGCTTTATTCGCAATGTTAATTCTTTATAGAACAAATATGATAAGATGTACTGATAAATTCAGAAGTGTTATTTTTATTGCAACATTATCAATTGCAGCGGTTTATTTAGTAGATTTTATTGGCAGCTTTTTCCATATGCAGGTTCCAATGATTAATGCGGCAACTCCCGCCGGGATTGCAATAAGTGCTGTAATTTGTGTAATAGCGGCTCTAAATTTAATAATTGACTTTGATTTTATAGAACGCGGTTCTCAGATGATGCTTCCAAAAGATATGGAATGGTTTGGGGCATTCGGGCTTATGGTTACGCTTGTTTGGCTCTATCTTGAAATACTAAGGCTGCTTGCTAAACTACAGGACAGACAATAGATTTTTTATTAAGCTTCTTTTATAATAAAAGAAGCTTAATTTTTCAGGAGGTATATATGCTGATTTTAACGGGAGTTGTTTCTTTTATATTAGGAGCGTTAATTTGCGGTATTGTTTTATATTTATTTTTTACAAAAAAGCAAGCTTTGGTAAATGAAGAGCTTATAAAGTTGAAAACTCAAATGGAAACAACAGGTAGTTTGCAGGAGATTATTAAAAACGATTTTGTAAAACTTGCAAATGAAACTATTAAAAACGAGCAGGAAGATTTAAGGAAACAAAATAGAGAAGCGCTGGAAGAAAAGATTCTGCCCCTAAAAAATGAGTTAGGCGAATTTAAAAACAAAGTTGAAAAATTTAATCTTGCAGGAGTTGAGAATACTACAAAAATTGTAGAACAGATTTTAAATCTGGAAAAGAATAACAAACTTATTGCACAGGAAGCTAAAAATTTGACCGAAGCTTTAACTAAAAATCAAAATATAAAAGGTGCTTACGGTGAAAATATTCTAGATACTGTTCTTGAATACTGCGGAATGAGGGAAGGTATTCATTATGATAAGCAGCTTGTAACCACTTCTTCTAACCTTAAAGATGACGAAGACCATATTATAAGACCTGATATTGTAATAAATCTTCCGGGAAACCGGCATATAATTATTGACTCAAAAGTAACCCTCACAAGTTATCTTGAATACATTGATGACCCATCTAGGCTCAAAGATTTTAAAGCGGAAGTTAAAAAGAGAATTACCGATTTAGCGAACAAAAATTACCAAAATGCAGAAAATCTCTGGCAGCCTGATTTTATAATGATGTATATTCCGATAGAAACGTCTTTAAGCCTTTTATATGAAGATGCGGATTTGATAAACAGTGCATATAAATCAAAAATAATAATTGTAGGAACCGCCTCTCTTCTTGCAACGATGAGGCTTGTTGACCAATTATTTGCACAGGAAAAACAATGCGAAAGTGTTGAAGAAATAGTAAATGCAGGAGTAAATCTGTACGAAACCTTTGTTCAGTTCTGCGAAGATTTGATTGATGTGCAAAAACGTTTTGAAGATGTCGGAAAAAAACTTAATACAACAATAAACAGATTTAAGCGAGGCAATAAAAACAAACCAAGCTTATTCTCTCAGGTGGAAGCGTTGAAAGAATTGGGAATAAATTCTGCTAAAACTATTCCTGATAAATTATTGGAAGAAATTGATGAAAATAGTGAGATAGCGGAGGAAGTATTAATAAATGGCTAAAATACTTGTAGTTGATGATGATAAGGCTATTAATGAACTGATTAAAATAAATCTTGAGCTTCAAGGGCATGAGGTAATACAGGCATTCAACGGAATAGAAGGGTTTGCGCTTGCAAAACAGGAGGAGCCGTCGCTTATTATTCTCGATGTCATGATGCCGGAAGTTGATGGTTTTACGGTTGCGCAGAGAATCCGCCAATGCCCTGAAATAGCTGAAACTCCAATAATTATGCTGACAGCGCTTTCTGAACTTAATGACAAGGTAAACGGTTTTAATCTCGGGGTTGATGATTATCTTACAAAGCCGTTTGAAATCGATGAACTTATTGTAAGAGTGCGTGCTCTTTTAAAAAGAACAAAACAGATTCCTAAAACTTCTGCGGTCAGGGAACTTTTAACATATAAAGAAATTACGCTTTTACCTGAAACATATAGTGTTCAGATTAATGACAAAATCCAAAAGCTAACTCCGATTGAGTTTGATATATTTAATTTGTTATTCCAAAACCACGGTAATATGGTTTCAGGCGCAAGGCTTCTGAAAGAAATCTGGGGGTATGAGCCGGACGATAATGTTGAAACTATAAGAGTCCATATAAGGCATTTGAGAAGTAAAATAGATAAAATTTCTGATGGCAAAAAATATATAGAAACAATCTATGGCGGCGGTTATAAATTAAATATTTAGTTTTGTAAAGATTTAGCAAAAAAACGCAATTCTATACTTAATATATACTTTATATACATGAGGAGATATTTAATAAATTAAGTATGGAGAATCTTCTATGGTTAATTCGTTTTCAAAAGAATCAATACCTCAGGAATTAATTTCATATAAAAAAATCTTAGATACGGTAATCAATTGTGAAGATAAAGAGAATGGACTTTTTACAATATCGTCTCAAGCTGTATTAAACCGAGATGCTAGGGGAAGGCTTGTATCTGCGGGGTTTTATAATGTCGATAATGAGTTGTATAAGCAGGTATTTTTTAATGGTGATAATATTGAATCGATTAACTATTATAGGAATGATAGATTAACTTGTCGAGAATTTTATGAAGCAAATAAAGTCTGTTCAAAGTATTTATACAAAAAGGATGGAAGTTGTGTATATGAGTATCATTATGGCTATGATGCTTTGAACCGTACAAATAGTATATGTCGAAAATGTTTAAATAATGAAGTATTAGCAGCTTATGAATATGATAGTATTGATAGAATTATAAGCCGTAAGATATATTTAAATAAAGATTTAATTCTAAATCAGAGTTACGGTTATGATGTTCTTAACCGTGTTACGGAATATTCAGATGAAAATCAAACAATTTTTGTAAGCGGTATAAGTAATAAAAATGAGTTGCTATCTTATACAATAACTGATAAAATGGAAAATAAGATTATAATAACAAATCATTTTACGTGTACTGGGTATTTGAATACTGAATACACATTAAATGGTCATAGTGTGACGGTAGTAGATAAGAGTTTTGTGGATAATATTATGTTGAAAAAGCCTGTATCAAATGAGGATGACTTAGATTTAATAATCTCTGGGTTGTGTAACAATTCCAGGGTAAATAGTTGTTTACCTATGGAAAAAGAAAGTGTTGCGGTTCATAATTCAATGAGTTTGATTGATAAGAATATAGAATTAAAAATTCTCCCTATATCTATAAGAAAACGAGTTTTGTATAATATTGCAATGAAATCTGTTTGATAAGATTTTACAAAATGTAGAAAATATAGTATAATAAACTCACGTGTCAGATTGTCAGGAGGTTTTTTATGAAAGAAGAGTTTACAACAAATAGCAGACGCTGGTATGACAAAGATCCTGTTTTATCTTCAGCAATGAAAACCCTGGAAGAATCTGATGATGAAACTCAGATTAAGGTTGCTTTGAATTTGATTAAAATAATAACAGAACATCATCTTTCAAGCACAGAATATGAATCTGTAGAAGATATCGTCTCAGCAACAGAGGATGTCCTTGATGATTCAAAGCACGGCAGATGGTATGATTTGGATGGTACGCTGAGAACAGCAATAAGTCTGCTTCAAAATTGTCCTGAAGCTACAAGAGGAGTTATAGCAAAAGAGATGGCAAAAAATGTCATCGATATTATCAAGAAAGAAGATCAGGACGATGTTGATGATGTAGAAATCGAGGTTCCTGAAGAGTAGCAAAGATATTAATCTATATCAATCGGGCTTTTTTGTATTAAATCGATTGCTTCACGAGCAGTGAATACAAGTTCTTCTGGGATATTAGATATTGTGCAGAACTGGCGCAGAACATCTATTACACGCTTAAAGCACCTTACAATATCACCTTCTCCCATATCAACCTGATCGATTATATCATCCCACTCCGAACCTGTTGCCCACATTTCAATAAGCGGAGAATAGAAGGCATTAATGTACATAGGATCTTCAACGTCGTATTTTTTCTGCTTTTTATCTAAATCCCGCTTGATATCCTTAATTTTATTCAATCTTTTTCTGACATTAGGAGAGAGCGGTAATCTTGAATACAAATCCGCTCGCATGTCTTCTGTAGTAATTGCACAAATTACACTAGCAAGCTCAGCCGGCGTAAGCCCTTCAAGAACTCCTGAAAATATAATCTGTGCTAAGAAGAGTTCGTTTTCCGAGCGGATTTGAGAGATTGTAACCCCTCTCTCCGTCGGGTAATCTTCTTTTAAATACCCGTATTCATTCAAAACAGCTCTATGCGAAAGGAATTTGTTCCAGAAAATATCTTTCTGTCTTTCGATTTCTTTGTTTAATTCCTTTTGTTTTGCTTCATAACGGTTAAGGACGTCAATATTTTTCATGTGTTTTTTAAACAATTTGCAGGTGTCGCACTCATAAGAATGCATTTTATGAAGCATTTCTTTGGTCTGGCGCCCGAATTCTCTTGCGTCATCTGAAAGCGGGCGGTTTTTCTTCTTTTCCTGTTTCTGAATAGTTTTAAATACACGCCTGTTTTGAACGTATATTTCCCTTATTTTATTGTATTCAAGCA
>CALUSJ010000159.1 GCA_944323405.1 Candidatus Gastranaerophilales bacterium | reverse complement strand
GCTGTTATGAATGCGGTTAAAGAGCTTGATAATAGGATAACTGAAATTGTTCAGAATATTACAGATATCAACACAAAGCTTGAAGAGCAGATTAAGGTTAATGAAGAGCAAGCAAAAGTTATTGAAGATCTGGCAAAACGTATAGAAAAGCTTGAGAAAGAATAGCGTTAAATTTTACTTTAGCCTCTCACGGGCTGTTATTGGGCGATGCAGAAATGCTCGCCCTTTTTCTTTATTTTGCCGGCTCATAAGATAGACAATACCGTTTAAAAACTGGAAAGGTGGGTTAGAACCTTTCTCAGAATACTTTCGGCATCAGAAGAATCTTCTATAGTTGGCATGATTTTTGCTAGAGCGTCTTCGATTTCTTTTTCTTCATATCCTAAAGACAATAGCACAGACTGAGTATCTCCGATAGCTTGGGTTTGAACAAATGAAGCACTACTCTTTTTAGGAAGTTCTGTTTTCATAAGTTTGTCTTTTAATTCCAATATAATTTTTTGTGCCAGTTTAGGCCCGACACCCTTTGCTCTTGTCAGTTCTTTAAAATCTCCGTCGATTACGAGTGAAATCAAATCACAAGCATCGAATTCGTTTAGAAGAGCTATTGCCATTTTTGCTCCGACTCCTGAGACAGAGAGAAGGATTTGAAAAATGTCGCGGGTTTCCTTATTAGAAAATCCATAAAGCGACATGGCGTCTTCTCTATGAGTAAGGTAAATGTATATTTTTTGTACAATCTCTTCATTTATTTGAGTTGTGTTAAAATCTCTTTCGCCGACTTCAAGCAAATATCCGACTCCTGAACTCTCTATTGTAACAAAAGTTCCTTTAGAAGTACGCCTTTTGTCAGTTATAAAACCTTTAAAATAATCAAACATAAAATACTCTCCATAAGAATTGTATCACAAATATTATGATTAGCTGAAATGATGTATAATATATTTATGAATGAGAGTTTACTGGAAACAATCAAACTTGTACCTGCGCAGCCAGGTTGTTATATTTATTATGACAAAGCGGGTGAAATAATCTATGTAGGAAAGGCAAAAAACCTTAAGCGGAGGGTTTATAGTTATTTCCATAAACAGCACGAGAGCGTTAAAACAAATGTTTTGGTTTCGCAGATTGAAAAGCTTGAATATATTATCACGGATTCAGAAGTAGAAGCTTTAATTTTAGAATCACACCTGATAAAAAAACACAAACCAAAATATAATATACTTTTAAAAGATGATAAAAAATACCCTTATTTTTTAATAACAGACGAGGATTTTCCCAGGATTCAGGTTGTGCGTAAAAAGAATTTGAACCCTGATAAGGGGCGTTTTTACGGCCCATATACTGATATTGGAGCTATGTATGCAACGCTCGATTTTCTGAAAAAACTTTTCCCTTTAAAACAGTGCAAAACTCCGAAGTTTTCGAATCGGCCTTGTCTTTATTATCATATAGGAAAGTGTTTAGCGCCTTGTCAGGGGAAAGTTACTCCAGAGGAATACCAGAAACTGATTCATCAGGTTGAATTATTCTTGAGCGGCAAGCAGACAGAGCTTTTGAAGCAGATACAGGCTCAGATGCAGAAGTATGCCGAGGCAGAACAGTTTGAAAAAGCTGCTAAGATGCGTGACAGCTATTTGGATTTGCAAAAAACGCTTGAAAGGCAAAAAGTTGTTTATGAAAATACTAAACTTAATGAAGATATACTAGCGGCTATTTACGAAGATGGTATTCTTGCTATAGTTATTATGATGATAAGAGAAGGAAGGCTTATTGATAAAAAAGATTTTACATATTTTGTAGACAATGTGGATAAGAAAGAATATTTTGAAACATTTTTTAGAGAATACTATACAAATCTTAAGTTAGAATATCCAGATAAAATAATTTCAAAAGATTTAGAAGAGATTGGCAGCAAAGAACTTTATCAGGATTGGCTGAAAATCATATCCGGCAAAAAAATAACAATTAATTACGGAAAAGGCAAGTACAAAGAACTTGCAGATCTTGCTCATAAAAATGCACAAAATCTTTTGGATAACGCAAGATTAAAGAAAATGGCGCAGATAAGGGATGATTTTAATGAGGTTGGTTCTTATCTTGCAGAAAAGTTAAAACTCACAAATTTTCCAAACAGAATCGAATGTTATGACATTTCTCATATACAAGGAACTAATACTGTTGCTTCAATGGTGGTTTTTCAAAACGGACTTCCTAAAAAATCTGCGTATCGCAAATTCAAAATTAAAACAACGGAAGGAAAGCCTGATGATTTTCTGTCAATGAAAGAAGTTTTATCAAGGCGTCTTGCCAGACTTGGACAAAAAAATTGGGAAAAACCCGATTTGATAATAATAGACGGCGGCAAAGGCCAGCTCTCGAGTGTTATGCAAATAGTAGAAGAAATGGGCATAAAAACCGGCAAAGACGGTATTGATTTTGTTTCACTTGCAAAACGGGAAGAAGAAGTTTTTCTCCCGAATCAATCAAAATCAATTCTCCTGCCCAGAAACTCCAATGCTCTCTATTTGATTCAAAGAATCCGAGATGAGGCCCATAGATTTGCAATAACATTCCATAGAGATTTAAGAAGCAAGGCTGTAAAAAAACAGTTATAAAATCTATATTATATGCTGAGGCATTGCTAAATTGCCGCTCTCAAGCCTTTTTTGCAGTTCGCCAGACGGTTCGTAGAACGGAGAAACGGTCATTATTCTAGCGGCTATATCTGGATAATGATAAATAAACTTTAATTCACTTTCTGTCAACGGCTTTTGTGTATGAACATTGGCGTAACGGGCAAGCTCAAGAATATTTCTTGCTTCGTTTTCATCCTTGAATTCGATTTCCAGCTTGTCATAAACATTTCTAAACCCTTTAATCCCGCCGTATTCACCAGTTGTAATCATTCTCCCTGTCTCAATTATTTCAGGTTCACCTCGTCCTAATTCTTCAAAGTCATACAGTTCGTAGTTCCTTCTGTCTTTTAGTGCGCCGTCTGCGTGAATCCCTGATTCGTGTGCAAAAGCATTATCTCCAACAGCCGGCTGATTTATAGGGATTGGAAGTCCGAATGCGTATGCTGTATATTTAGCAAGCTTCCAGGATTTACTTAAATCAATGTTTTCATCGATTTGGTATTTCTCTCTAAATCCAGCAGATTTTAGGCATGCAAGCAGACAAGAAACTAGATCAGCATTACCAGCCCTTTCTCCCATACCATTAATTGCTGTATTTATATAAGCATCTACTCCTGCATCTACTGCTGCTCTTGCTCCCTCGACAGAACAAGCAACTGCCATTCCTAAATCATTATGGAAATGCATTTCTATCGGCATTTGGGTTTCTTTTGCAAGTCTGTAAATTCGCTCATATGTAGTACTAGGGTCTTCATAACCCAATGTGTCACAATATCTAAATCGATAAGCACCGCATTTTTTTGCTTCTTTTGCCAATTTGATTAAGAAATCCAAATCACTTCTTGAAGCATCTTCTGCGTTTACACCGATTATTTTTGCTCTTTTAGAAACCGCACATTCCACAGCTTCGCAGGTCATTCTTAAAATATCTTCTCTATTTTTCTTCCCTAAATACTTGCCTTGAATCATCTGGTCAGAAGTCGATTGGGAAAGATTGCAGTTTTCTAGCAAAGGACAATTTGAAAAAGATTTCTCAACATCTTCTGCAATCGCTCTCATCCAGCCTGAAAGCTTTGTTTTTCTTATAACTCCTCTTCTTACAAGCTCAAGGTTTGCATTAAGATAATTCAATTCGTGCATTGTTGTTGGAAATCCAAACTCAGATTGAGTTATACCCATATCATCGAGCATTAGATTAATAATGGTTTTTTGCAGCTTCGCTAAACCTAGTCTTGAAGTTTGAACTCCGTCTCTATTAGTTACATCAACAAAATAAATTTTAGGCATAACTCCTCCTTGTCCTGTATATTGTACAATATTTTCTGCTTCTAAGCAAGTAAAGATTATATAAAAAAAACGCCTTTCGGCGTAAAATTCGGTTAATTAATAAGGTATTTTGATAAGGTTATTTATGTAAAATTTTTATTTCTTTTTCCAAAACTTTAATTTTTCTCCGAAATCAGAGAGTTTATCACCAAGTTTTGAGAAAAATCCTTGAGAAGAAGCAGGTTTTTTGCCTATTCTAAAACAAAGTGCCAAAGCCCCGCCAATTACGCCCAGTGCTAAAATTCCTTTTATCGGCGCAGGTATTTTTTCAGCAAAGCTTATAGTATTGCTAACTCCTTGTGAAAAATTTTGCCCAAGAGTTCCAAAACCGCCGCCAAAACCGTTAATTCCGGCTTGAGAGTAATCTCCTACGCCTTGGATTCCAAACCCGTTCATCCCCGCATTTGATTCCGCTCCAACAGGAAGCCCGAAACCGTTCATGCCGGCGCTTCTTACAAAACTATCATTTCCTAAGCCGTAATTCCTATACAAATCTCCTTGCATTGCTGTTTGCATATATGGATTAGGAAAATTTGCATATGAGCTTACATTCGGTGCATAGCCTAAATCATATGGCACATAATCCAGAATTCCTTGTGCATATAAATTATTCATTGTATAAGGATTCACTGTCATCTTATTAATTACCTTCTAACACTTCACATTTATATAAAGTATTTTTCTGTTACAAAATTGCTTTATTTGTTAAGCTTTGTTAAGATGAATTTTATGGGAAGAAGTTTTTTTAGAAATAATTGGCAGATTTTGCTTTTTAATATATTGATATTATTAGTATTTATCGTATTCTATGGCCGATTTGGAGATGTTATTGTTGATTCTTTTAGAGAAGCTTATATCCCTCAGCAAATGCTGGAAGGACAAGTTCTTTATAAAAATATTTTTAATATTTATGCTCCGCTTTCATATATAATTAATGCTTGTTTATTTTCAATTTTTGGCGCAAAACTCGGTGTACTATATTTTGCGGGATTTTGTGCCGTTTTAGGAATCGCAAATATGACATTCAAGATTTCCGAAATTTTTACAGATAAAAATACTTCGCTCTGTGTTGTTTTGTTTCTAATTGCGGGCTCTATTCTATCTCCGAATGTTTTTAATTTTATTTTCCCATATTCATATGGAATGCTCTATGGGCTTCTTTTTATTTTAGGCTCTGTTTATTTTGCTCTTAATAAAAAATTTCCATATGCATATTTTCTATATTCGCTCGCCGTATGCTCAAAATATGAATTTATACTTCTTTTCCCCCTTCTTGTTTATGCAAGCTGGAAAAAGGATGTTTTAAAGAATATAACAGCATTTGTTCTTCCGTTTTTGATTACAGTTTTTCCTTTATGCATTCAGAAAGCCGGTTTAGATAATATTTATGCCTCTTTTGAAATTATTTTGCATATGGGCGGCGCAAAGACTCTTGCCTGGTTTTATTCTATCATGGGGCTGGTTTTTCGTTGGGAAATTATTCCTATATACATTTTTAATCTTGTTAAAATATTAATACCAATCCTGATTTTTAAATATTTTCCAAATAATTGGCTGATTCTGCCAATTATGGTATATCTATATTTTACAGTTACTCCTGAAATTATTATCTTTGCGTATCCTTTAATAATAATCCTGTTTGCTAAAAACTTTTTTAAACTACAGTATGCAGAACGTTTTTATATAATCGCAAGTCTTTTAATTTCTATTAAAGTGTTCTTTGCGCTTACTCTTCAAGCTTATGGAGTATTTTTCATTCCATTTGCATTAATATCAATATTCATCTTAATTCCAAAAAGTTTAAAAAGAAGCGTACTTGTTGTAACTCTACTAAGCTCTCTGATTCTTTCATTACAGAATATACCGTTATTAATACAGAAAAATGTAAAAATAACTTCTCAAAATGGAATAATTTATGCAAATAAAAAATATGGAGAAGCAATAAATTCTCTTAATCAATTTATTGCTCAAAATACATCTAAAAATGATAGAGTAATTATTTATCCTGAAGGTTTAATTACAAATTTTATGACAGAGAGAATGTCAGATAATAAATTTTATTCACTCATTCCATTATATGTAGAAACATTTGGAGAAGACTTAATAATCCAAAGGCTTGATATAATTAAACCCAAGTATATTGTAATAAGCAACTATAACACATCAAACTATTATTATTCAAAATTTGGCATAGATTATGCTGGACGCATATGTGCTTATTTGTCGAATTATTATGAAAAACAAACACAATTGGGCGACGAATTTAAGTTTACAGTGTTTAAACGTAAATAATCATAGATATTATTTAAATTTTTTTATGCTAGAATCGAAGTTATGAGTAAAAAAACATTATTGAACCTTGCAAAAGCTGTTTGTCTTGTGAAAAATAATAAGGATGATTGGAAACTGTTTTTTACTTATGGCAATATAGGGGTATGTGACTATACTCTTTCGAGGTGTGTAAAAAATGGCTGAAAAATGGTTTCAGTTTTCCGAAGAAAGTGCCGGAAATAAACGCCTGTTATTAAGTTATTGGGCGTATAAGATTTTCGGGAGCTCTGTTTTAAGAGTAATAGCTTTTTTTGTAAGTTTATCGGTATTTCTTACGGCCTCTAAAAGGCGCAGGGCTTCTGAAAAATTGTATAAATTGCTTAAAAAACCCCCGTTTATAACCGCTTTGATACAATTTTTAAACTACGGGAATGCTCTTGTTGATAAATTTGTTTCTGTTGTTGGAGATTTTGATGCAAATAAAATTATAATAGATGATATTGAAATATATAATGGTGCTTTCTTTATAACTTCTCATATCGGTAACATAGAAATATTAAGAAGTTTAATTAATGAATATAAGGACATACATATTAATATATTTCTACAGGCAAATGCGTGTAAAATTTTTAATGAGTTTTTAAAACGTATTGAAACAAAAGTAAATGCAGACATTTTCCCTGTTGAAGAAATCAGCCCTGAAACTTCTATATTGATATCAGAAAGATTAAAAGCCGGAGAGATTGTTTTTATGGCAGGTGACAGGGTTTCTGCCCAGTCCAGTAATACTGTGTATGAGGCTGATTTTTTAGAAAAAAAAATAAACCTGCCGCTAGGTACATTAAAATTTGCACTTCTAATGGATGTTCCTATTTATTTCATCGTATGTGTTAAAGATGGTGAAAAATATAGAGTTTTAACTAGAAAATTTGAAAATTATAATCAAAGTAAAAAGATAACTCTAGAAAACCTAAAAAAAGAATATGCTGAATTTTTTGAAGAAGTTACTATGAAATATCCTTATCAATTTTATCATTTCTATGACATTTTTGATAATCAATAAATATGATATTATTTCAGCTGTGTTTATTTGGAAAAAGAATGCGGAGAATAGAATCTATCCTCCGTATTATCTTATTATTGTTTGTTCTGAATAGTATCAGTTTTTACCAGATCACTATCATTGTTGTATTTGTAATTGATGGTATGTTTTAATTTTGCATCAGTATCGTAATATTTACCGTAATATTCCTTTTCCTGCAATAATTTTTCTTTTTTATCGTAAGTTATAGGTTGGGGTGGGTGTTAATAGAAGGGTTTAGATGTTGAGGGGTTTAGAATGATTAAGTGACTAGTGAATAGGTGAAGAGTGAAGGGGTAAATAGGTGGACAAGTAGCTGTAGGGCAAGCAATGACATTACTGTAGAAGTTTTTGATGCGGTAAATCACAGATTTACCACATCCTACAGGACTACAGGACTTATCGTTCTCGTAATGGCAGTAAATTTATTTTTTATGCTAGTCAATATAACCTAATAAAAAAGCTTAAATTTTTACCTCTGAGACCATTAATTTAAATTTTTCAAAATCTTCTATTGTATCTATACCAACAGGGATATTATTTACAGTTGCAACTTTAATTCTCATTCCATTATAAAGAGCTCTTAGCTGTTCAAGGCTTTCGGCTTTTTCATAAGGTGATTGGGGAAGTTCTGTCATTCTAAATAACGCATTCCGCTTATAGCCGTATATCCCCAAGTGACCATAGAAATTCCATTCGCTTTTTGTGTTTTCATTTCTTTCATAAGGGATTTTGGAGCGTGAAAAGTACATAGCATAATTATTTGTATCAAAAACACATTTAACAAGGTTTGGATTATTAACTTCGTCTTCATCTTTTATTTCTCTTACTAAAGTTGAGATATCGGCATTTTCGTCTTCTCTAACCCCTTTAATTACAAGCTCGATATTATTAACTTCTATCAAAGGTTCATCACCCTGAAGGTTCACGATATAGGCTATTTCAGGATGTCTTGCTGCAACTTCTGCAATCCTGTCGCTTCCGCTTTTGTGTTTATTTGATGTCATCTCGACTTCTGCGCCAAAGTCCCGGCAGGCATTATAAATTCTCTCATCATCGGTTGCTATAATTACTCTATCAGCAAGCTTTGTACTGCAAGCTTTCTCCCAAACCCATTGAATAATAGGCTTGTTATTAGCTTTTAATAGAGGCTTTCCTTCTAATCTAGAAGAACCATACCTTGCCGGTATAATTATTGCGGTTTGTTGTTTCATTTTTTGTATTCCTTATGATATGAAGAATAAATAATATTATTTTGTTGCGTTAATAAATACTGCATTAGTCTTTAAGTTTATTTCACGTCCTGTTAAATAATTTTGTACATCTTGCATGTATTTTTCAACAGTTGCTTCATCAAAATATTTAAGATATCTTTCTTTTGTTGAAGGCTGGTCTGGTGATGGAGGATTGATAAACCATTCTTTAACCATATTAGGCTGGACAACGTACTTAGAACGTACTTCTTGAAGCTTGACTTCAGGTATTGAAAATCCTGCGATTTCAAGATTTGTTTTAAGTGTGTTCTCGTCAAAGTTGCATAAAGAATCAAGCGGATTTTCCATTATTTCATTCTCAACACGTTTGAAATCCTCGTACTTTTCTATATAAACAGGATCAAGTATTTCCCAATATCTAGTGTTAGAACGTATTATAGGCTCAAAACCGCATAATTTCCCTCCTGGTTTAAGAACTCTGTATATTTCATTCATTGCCGGCTGTTTATTTACAACGTGAACCAGTACAGAGCGCATTAAGGCTTTGTGGACGGAGCTTTCAGGAAGTGCAATGTGTTCAATAGGACATTTTAAAAGCTCAAATCCGCTGGTTACGCCGGATTCTTCCAGAATTTTTTTACAATCATCGAGGCAATCCTGAAACTTGTCAGAAAATATAACCTTTCCTGCGCAATTTTGCATCTCTAAAGCTTTAAATGCTAATAAGCCTGTACCTGTTCCAATGTCCAAAATAATGTCATAAGGTTTTATTTCTGCATAAACAAGTATTACATCTCTGACTGCTTCAAGCCAGCGCATAGTCTGCTCTTGCATTTCAGGAGTTTGTCCTGCAAAACGGTTTGTTTTTAGCCATTGTGTCCAATTTCTACAAATCTCACTCATACTTTTTTCCTTAATTATTGGGATACCTGAAAATTATACTATATTTTTCAAGTTAGGGCAATTGTTTTTATTATCCTTGTTTCTTGATATCTTAACTTTATTTGCCGGGATTTTTTTTTATTGTATAATCTTTAATGATGAAGAGGCATGCAGAGTCTGTAAGAAAAACAAGTTATTTTGTCAGGCTTTGTATAACAAAAGGAAAAGATTTTGAGACATTCACGATTGACGATAGCGATTTTTACAGCATTATTTTTGGGGATTTTTGTAGGATGGATATTCCCGGATTTTGCAGTGAGAACACATGTGCTTGCTGAGATATTTTTAAGAATGGTCAAAATGATTATAGCTCCTCTATTGTTTGCAACACTTGTTGTTGGAATAGCTGGGCATGGTGATGTTAAAAGCTTAGGGCGTTTGGGGATTAAAACCATTGCTTATTTTGAGGTTGTTACGACTTTTGCATTATTTATAGGTCTTGGTTTTGCTAATCTTTTTAAGCCAGGTGTCGGAATTGCCAACATTGCTTCTGATGATACAGGTTTAACTCGAATTGTAGAAATGGCTTCAACAACTCAGCACAATTCTTTTGGAGAACTTTTATTAAGCTTATGTCCAACAAGTATATTCCAATCTATGGCAGAAGGTAATTTACTGCAAATTGTTGTATTTTGTCTGTTTTTTTCACTGGCTATCTGTGCTGTCGGGAAGAAAGCCCAGCCAGTTATTGATATTCTAAATTCTGTAGCTTCAGTTATGTTTAAGTTTACTGAGTATGTAATGATTTTTGCTCCGATTGGTATATTTGGGGCGATAGCTTATACTGTCGGCTCCAATGGGATATCTATATTGTTTAACTATGGAAAAATTATTTTGTCTTTGTATACTGCGCTTGCAGTTTTTGTTGCAATCGTGCTGATTGTTGTTTGCAGGATTGTAAAAATTTCTGTAAAATCACTTATAAAAGCTATCCAAGAACCGGCACTTCTTACTTTTACGACTGCAAGTTCAGAGGCAGCGCTGCCGAAAGCAATGGCTATTATGGAAAAATTTGGTGTTCCAAAGTCTATAGTCGGTTTTGTAATGCCAACCGGCTATACTTTTAATCTCGACGGTTCAACTCTTTATTTGGCAATGGCTGTAATATTTTCAACTCAGCTGGTTGGTATAAATTTAACCATAGAGCAGCAGTTAGTCATAATGTTCGCACTAATGTTAACAAGTAAAGGTGTTGCGGGGGTGCCGAGAGCTTCTCTGATTGTGCTTGCAGGTACCTTGACGAGCTTTAATATCCCTATTATTGGTGTCGCTGTTCTTCTAGGTATTGACCAAATTCTTGATATGGGGCGTACTACTGTTAACTTGATTGGAAACTGTGTAGCGACTGTCGTTATTGCGAGATGGGAAAATGCTTTTGACTATAACAAAATGGCCGAGTTTATAAAGATGAAAAATCTTAAAACTAACACGCTAAAAAGAATTAAGCATAATGTAAGCTTCCAAAAAGATTTTGGGGTGCAAAAAGAAATAAGTTTGGTTTCTTCTTCAGCTAAAGATAATTAAGGTTTACCAAAGTTCTGAACCGTATTGTTTGTATTTATTAATTATTGCTTGATGATGTGCAATGAGTTTTTGGGTATCTTTATCTATTACGGGTAAAGATTCATAGCTAATAATTTCTTCTTTAAGTTTTCTTATTTTTTGCTTTATATGTTCGAGTTTGGAAAAAATTTCTCCGTAGAAGCCGCATCCTTCTTTAATATATGCAAAAGGCGATGATGGATAGTTTGTACACATTTCAGGCCTGTTAGGGTTTGTGCATTTATTAATCAAAAGATATTTGCATGAACAAAATGTAATATTTTTCGTTTTACTAACAGGAATAAGCAAACTTTTGAAATCTTCGTTCAAAGGTTGGATTCCGTCAAAGAAAACCAATTGGTTTTCAAAATCTACAGGTATATTCCGGCAGCATTCGCCGCACTGATTGCAAAAATTTTTACTCATACTCAATATTATACATTTAATATAGGATAGTCAAAAAGATAAAAATATAATATCATGTAAATATATTATAAGAAGGAGAATAAAAAATGAAAAGATTAGTTCTGGCATTAGGCTTGTGTTTTGCTTTACATGGAGTTGTATATGCCGACGGTAATGCATTTACACCATTGGATTTCAATGACACTGCATACGGCAGTTCGTCATCAACAACAACTTCAACATCAGCTGGAAAAACAGTTCCTGCTTATTCAACAGCAGAAGGTGATGCAATTGGCAACGGGAATATACAAAATGCAATTTTGCAGCTAGATAATGCGCAGGTTGACATTAGAAATGATTTGCTTAACTGTAAAACTAAATATGCAGATGTTGATGCGCAGTACAAGTTGATTAAAACTGAGAGAAAGGCCTTAAAAAAGCAGGTTAATGCAATCGAGAAAAGAATAAAAGAGATAGATAAGGCAAAAGAAAAAATTAGAAAAAATATGTTATAGGAGAACTAAGAATAAAAATGCGGAGCAGATTTTATCTGCTCCGCATTTTTTAGTAAATATTAGCTGTGAGGATGTGCAGAATCATAAACATCACGCATATGTTTCATAGAGATATGGGTATAAATCTGTGTATTTGATATTCCGGCATGCCCCAAAAGCTCTTGAACAACTCTTAAATCTGCACCATTTTCAATTAATCTTGTTGCAAAACTATGACGAAATACGTGCGGAGTCACTTTTTTAGGTAATTCTATTTTATTAACGGTATCGTTAATAACCTTTCTTATTGTTTTATTTTGAAGCCTAAAACCTGTATTGTTAATGAATAGCGGAGAATTGTCATTAATTTCTCCAATATTATATCCAGGAGCAATCAGCTGGCGAGCAGAATTAATATACTGAATCAAATATTTTTTAGCCCTTTGTGAAATTAGTACGATTCGTTCTTTTGAGCCTTTACCGAAAACCTTAATTTCATTTTCTTCAAGGTTTAAATCTCCAAAATTAAGGTTACTAAGTTCAGACACACGCATGCCGGTTGCCCAAAGTAGTTCTAAAATAACACGGTTTCTAAACCCGGCTGGAGTCTGAATTTCTACATTGTTTAAAATTTGTTCGACTTCATCAGGTGTAAGAAATTTAGGCAGGGATTTCGGCCGTTTGGGAGCAGACAGAGACAATGCCGGATTAGAATCAATATACCGCTCTCGGTACAAAAATTTGTAAAAAGTCCTGATGGCAGCAACTTTTCGGGCAATTGTTGTTTTTTTATAATCAAATCGCTGAATAAAATGCAGATATTCCCTAAGTGTATTAAAATCAGCTTCACAGCAGCTTTTGTTATTTAGCCATAGTATAAAACTTATTATATCCGAAGAATATGCTTTGAGAGTATATTCCGAAAAATTCTTTTCAACGCTCAAATAAGTTTTAAAATCCTCTATATAACGTTTTTCTTGGTTATCCATAATTCACATCTTTTTATAAGTCAGGGAAAAATAATAGTTACCCATAACAAGTTAGATTTACTTTTTTCTTAATCTATTATACAATATCTATACTAAACTTGGAAGTAAAAATGAATATATTTAAAACATTTGAAATCTTTTTAAAAGAACCCCTGAGTATATTAAGGGATAACTTTATTCAAATTGTGAATCTTCAGACAAATAATATTTTTGAGAAAAAACCATCAATAGATGTAAGCTTAATGAAAAATAAGGCACAGATTACTGTTATAAATAATGAAAAACTATATAATTTATTATCGTTAGTAACATACAGAGCAAAACAAAAAGAAAGCGAAGGAAGTAAAGAAAATGAAACAGCTTAATGCAAACTTTATAATAAGTGCAGAAAAGCTTTCACAGTGTCCAGATTTCAATCTTCCTGAATTTGCACTTTTAGGTCGTTCTAATGTCGGGAAGTCTTCTTTTATCAATGCATTGTGTAATAATAAAAGGCTTGCAAAGACTTCTAATACTCCAGGTAAAACAAGACTGATAAATTTTTTTAATTTTTCGGATAAATTTGTGATAGCAGATCTTCCGGGTTATGGTTATGCCAAAATATCAAAAGAGGTTCAAGATAGATGGCAAAAGCATTTAGAGGAGTATTTGTTAAACAGAAAGCAAATAAAATCATTAATTCAGTTTATAGATGCTCGTCATGATATTCAGAAAAATGATTACCAAATGAGAGATTGGATAGAGAATTATAAGCTGCCGGTGTTAACAATTGTAACTAAAATTGATTATGTTGCTAAAAACAAGCAAAACGTGGTTATAGCAAATGTAAAAAAAGCTTTTCAGGGTGATGTATTACCTTTTAGTGCAAAAGACAGATATTTTTGCGAGAAAACGATTGAATATTTAATCAATTTGTGTCAATAATTAATCCGAGGAGAAAATCAGTGTTAAATGATACTAAAAAAGCAGAATTGAATAAAATCTCTCTAACAGGTATACGTGCACTTATATTATTAAGTTTGCTTATCAAATCTCCGAGGAGTATGGAAGAAATTAGAGAAGAGTTTGTTAAGCTGAATATTATGGCGCCGGAGAATTCTGACGATATCATAAGAATTGATATAAACACTTTAAGAAATATGGGATGTGTTATTACAAAAGCGAATGCAAAAACAAACTATAAGTTTGTATTAGAAAAACATCCTTTTGTATTGAATATAACATCAGAAGAAATAAAGTTTTTGAAGAAGGCTTATGATAAAGTAAAACAAGAAGCCAGCTTGGCTTTGCTTTTAAAATATGATGAGTTATTTAATAAACTTGCTCATTATATTTCTGACGATGAGATTAGGGAAGAATTGTATGGGATTTCAATCCTTAAATCTTTCAATACAAATATGGCAAGGCAATTAGCAGATGATTGCAAGAATAATAGAATTATCAAACTTGTTTATGAAAATATAGCAGTAAAAAGAGTTTCTGAAAAAGAGATATATGCACAAAATCTTGTAATTCAGAATGACAAATTATATCTTCAAGGCTACGATTTGAAGAAAAAAAGTCCTACTGTGCTAAATATAAAGAGAATACGATCGATACTTTCGCGTACGGTGAGTGATGAAAATATCAATGTAGAAGCTGTAAATGTAAAATTTTTTCTAAAGAGTTTTTGGGTAAACAATATAGAGCAGAATGAAAGTATTGTAGAGAAACTTCCTGAAGGAGTTGTTGTCGAGGGGAATTATTACAATGAATTTTTTGCAATGCAGAGAATTTTGTCTTTTGGGGCTAATTGTAAAGTTCTTGAGCCGCAAGAATTTAGGGAAAAAGTTGTTGAGAAATTGAAATCTATGAAAGGGTGTTACAATGACTAAGTATGGAACAAAGAATAATAGATCTTCAATAATGGTATTAAAAACATTGCAGATGCTTTTGCAAGATAACTACACAATGAAAGAACTTATTAAAAATCTTAATGCACAAGAGGCTGTTCCAGTTTTTAATAACAGTATAGTGAGTAAATATATTAACACCTGTAGATATTGCAATATAGAGATTTCAAAACTTAATAATAAATATTATGTAGCGAATGTTCCATTTGGGATTGAACTTACGACTGGAGATATTAATCTTTTGGAGAATCTCCAGAGTATTGTAAAAGAAAAAATGTCTAACAAAGCTTTAAAGATTTTCGATAATTTTATTGAAAAATTAAACAGGTTTTCAAATAGAAAGATAGCCAAGGTAGAAAAAAAGACTTATAAACTGGCAACAGAACTTTTCGAAAACGCTATATTGGAAAAGAGAAAAATAAACTTAATCCTAAAAAATAAAAAAGTAATAGAGTGTGTACCACTTAAGATTTTTGATGTAAAAAATAAAATACTTTTTAATGTCCTTGAAGATGGAGAAGAAAAAAATATAGATTCATCGAAGGTGTCAGGTTTAGAAGTTTTAAACAAAAAATTCGTACATAATTTTAATAAAATATCGGTGGTATTTTTATTAAAGGGCGAGCTTGCCAGCAGATATTCGCTCCGTGAAAATGAACATTTGGTATCGACAGACAGGCCTGGATGTATTGCTGTTTCGAATTGTGGTGAGAACAAGGATATTTTGTTTTCACGTTTATTAAGATACGATGATATGTGTGAAATTATATCTCCCAAATCATACCGGCAGGAAATGAAGCAGATTCTTAAAGAAGCGCTTAGTAATTATGGAGAAATATGATGCTTCTTGCAATAGATATAGGGAATACTAATATAACTCTCGGTATTTTTGAGAATGAAAACATTTTGGAGACATTTCGTCTGCCTTCTGATAAAGAGCTCCCGCAGGAAGAATATGAAATATTGTTTCATTCTTTGTTAAAAAAATACAACATAAAATCTTGTATAATTGCATCTGTAGTAGATGAACTCAGCAAGGTTATAAAGCATGCTGTGGATAATATTTTTCATTTAAATTCGATTTTGTTGAATAATCGGCTGAATCTTGGAATAAATATAAAGATGAAAAACCCTAAAGAAGTTGGAGCAGACAGAATTGCAAATGCTTGCGGTGCTTATATATTATATCCAAAACCGGCAATTGTAGTTGATTTGGGAACTGCAACCACTTTTGATATATTGAATGCAGACGGAGAGTTTATAGGCGGTGTGATAATGCCTGGGCTTAATCTGCAATTTAGGGCTCTAAACAAGAGTACATCAAGGCTTCCTAGAATTGATGCTGCAATTGTTGATAATGCGATTGGTGATAATACTGTAGATGCAATATTGTCAGGAGTAATACGCGGTTCTGCTTGTGCTATAGAAGGACTAATTGAACAGTGCGAGAAAGAACTCGGCCAAAGGGCAAGTATTATAGCGACTGGCGGTGATTCTGGATTTATTTCAGCTTATATGAAGCGGAAATTTGATTTTGTTAATCCGTATTTAACGCTTGAAGGACTGCGGTTTTTATATGAGTTAAATAAATAGATTTTTAATAATCTGGCTTCTTATTTTGTTGATTTACCTTTAATAATTGTTATAATAAATATCATGGATGGTTTTAGCGTTAGTAAAATTTTAGCAGGATTAAGAAATCCCGAGTTATATTTGAAAAAGTTAAAGCAAGAGAATATTAATCTTAATGAACACGCATTCAATTCGACTCTGGCTAAACCGCAGGAAAATATAGTACAAAATTTAAAACCTTCATTAGCATTGATGCAGCAGCTGCAAATGAATCAAATTGCGGCTATGGATAGAGCTATTTATATAAAGAACTTGTTGCTGCTGCCGCAGACAATGGGGCAATTATTTTTGAATATTCAGGATAAAACAAGGCCGTTAAATACAAACAGCTTATTATTAAATGACTTAAACCAGGATTTGTTAAAGAATCAAAAAATGATTGCTCAGCTTTTTGATGAAACTTCTGAGCTTCCTTTAAATACTCCGCTGCAAAATATCCAAGCACAAACAGCTGCTGCTCAAAAAGATGCAATTCTTTTATTCTTTAGCGGAATGATACACTTGCCGGCGTTGTCAGAACTGATAATTAAGAATAGCAAACAAGCAGCTGCTGATTTAATAATAGCAATGGCATCGGCTTCAAAAAAAGGGATGACATCCGATCAAATCAGAGAGACATTAAGTATAATAAATAATTGTGTTGCGCTTGCAGAATCTAATAATCCAAACCAAATTGTCAAAAGTTTGATGATGCTTTATATTCCTTGGCTGCCGCTTAGTGAAGGGGTAGGTTTTGATATAGAAATTGAAACCTCAGAGGGAGAGAATGAGTCAAGCGATTCAAAGCTTATCGTGCTTGTTCAAACCAAAAACTATGGAAATGTAAAAGGAGTATTCACGCTTACTTCTTCAAATTCGGTCGATATTTATATTACTTGTTCTGAAGATTTTCCTAAAAAGACATTGGAAAAAAGTTTAATGGAAGAAAGCTCATCACACGCAATGACCTCTACAATAGATATTGAATCTCTTCCTAATATGAGGCAAACAGTTTTGGAGAAAGCAGATGCAAAGGTCAATCTATCGGCAGCTAACGAAATGAACCCATATTTGTTGTTAATGGCACACGCATTTATTAGAAATACTATATTTATAGATTCAAATGCTCTGCCGCAAAGTTCTAATAGCGGTTAAAGAGACATCGTTTGTTTAGATTATTTAAGTTTGGTTGATTTTAAGTTATAATTCTTTATATGAAAAAAACTATATTAACTATATTTTTATTGCTAATGTTGGCTCCTGCAAATTATGCAGCAGAAAAAACTCCATTATTTAATCTTGGAATCTTCAAAAATGATACAAGAGAAATTAAATCATTATTAAATTCACAGGTTAGATATGCAAATAGAACTAATTTTGATAAATTTATTGCAACCTATGATAAAGATTATAAAAATGCCGATGGATTTAATTTGGAGACTTACGCAACTCTTGTTAAGGACATCTGGAGAACTTATGATAAGATTAAATACGATATAAAGATTAAGGATATTGCAGTTAACAACAATTGTGCAACAGTAAAGGTTGAAGAATATTCTTATGCTGATATTCCAGTTTCCGAAAAAATGGATGGAGTATTGAAAAGCGAAGCTGATAGTATTTATTATCTGAAAAAAATTGATGGTGAATGGAAAGTTTCTTCAGATTCTGTAATCACAGAAAATACATCTATGCTCTATGGAGATGCAATAGGTTTAGATATAAAACTAGTTGCTCCGACAGAAATCCCGGCAAACACTGAGTATACCGCTTCATTAGAATTTACTCCGCCAGAAGATACTATTGCAATAGCGTCGATTGCGAGTGATAAGGTTGAATATCCGCAGAAACAAGCAAAAGAGGTTTTTAGAAAGCTTCCTGAGGACAATATTTTAGAGCGAATATTTATTTCGAATTCTGATAATGTCAATGAGTATATTGTAGCTTCTATAGGACTAACGAAGGCTGATATTTCGGACTTGAGTATAAAGCTGAGCTTGACAGGTTTTGGATATCAAATAACTCGTGTTAATGTTATTCCTAAAAATAAAGAGGAAAATAATGTCAAAGACAAGTAAATTATCATATTTTTTTATTGCAAGCATTTTTTTTATTGTTTTTGATATATATTTTTCTAATATAATACTAGAAAATTTGCAAAGTTTGCCCCAAAACCCAATATTAGACTTGGTTTTTGTTCAAAACACAGGTGCTGCCTTTAGTCTTTTGCAGAACTCAAAAGAATTTCTTATAGGTTTTTCTATCTTTGCTCTTTTAGCAATAATTTTTTATATAATAAAAAACATAAAAAGAATTTCTACATTAACTTTATTTTTCTGTTCTATGCTGATAGCAGGAATTGTATGTAACTCTTATGAAAGGGTTATTTTCGGGTTTGTGCGTGACTTTTTTAAATTAAATTTTGTAAATTTTCCAGTATTTAATATCTCAGATATTTTTATTAATATAAGTGTTTTTGCTATAGTTGTTATAATAATAAAAAATGAGATTATTAATAGACGACTTAACAATAGAAAAAAGAATTGATGCTTATCTTGCAGACTATTTGCAAGAATATTCGCGTTCAAGGATTCAAGGTGAAATAAAAAGCGGCAGAGTTTTGGTTAATTCGACTTTGGTAAAGCCTTCTTACGTTATAAAAAGCGGAGATGTTATTGAAATAAACCTTTCCAAGCTGAGTTCTTTGTTTACCCCGCCTGTAGCTGAGGATATTTCTCTAGATATTGTATGGGAAGATGAAAATATGCTTGTGGTGAACAAGCCTTCCGGCATGCTTACACATCCTACGAATATTGAAAAGACAGGAACTCTTGTTAATGCGCTTTTGTATCATTATGGAAAAGAAAATCTTTCTGATATAAATGGTGAATTTCGTCCAGGGATTCTTCATAGACTTGACAGGAATACTTCCGGCTTGCTTATGGTTGCAAAAAATAACAAAGTCCATGAATTTTTAGTTGCAAAAATGAAGTCCGGCGGGATTACAAAAAAATATCTGGCTGTAGTTAAAGGTATTATTGAACAAGATGAATTTACTATCAACAAGCCGATTGGCAGAAATCCTAATCAGCCGTATAAAATGGCTATTATTCCGGGAGGAAAAGAAAGTATATCCATTGTAAAAGTTTTAAAAAGATTTAGTAATGCAACGTTTGTAGAAGTACAGATTTTAACAGGAAGAACTCATCAAATCCGGGTTCATATGGCAAGTATTGGGCATCCTGTATACAATGACACTTTGTATGGATTTGGAAAAATGAAGATTAAAACCGACGAACAAGTGCTGGAGTCATATAAACTCTCATTTCCTGAACCATACAGTGAAAATTTGATTTCTTTAGAGATTCCAGAAGATGAAAAACTCGAAAAAGTCTTGAACTTTTTGCAATCATAAAGACTAATCACTAAATGTTTTGAAAGTAGATTCAACGTTATCTTTGATAACTTTCTTAACAGCTTCCATTTCTGTTGCAAGAGCGTTTTGCTCAGTATCAAGCTGTTTAAGTCGTAATTCCAAAGTTCTATCTTCCTGTTGGATAATAGATGTTTGTGCATTTATGTCGGCAATAGTTTTTTCATACTGTTCTTTTTTGTACATATATTCATTCATTGCATCTTGATATGCAGCATCATCTGTTACAGTTTCGACATTTAGGGAATATACAACACTGTCATTATCAAATTTTACCGAAGTAAATCTTCCATTGCCGTCTGTTTCCAGTAGAGCATGGTTAGTTTCTTCAATTTTTGTATTAATATATGATGCGTTATAATAGGCAAGCTTATTTTGGATATCAATTGGTTTATCAGCTTCATATGGAGTGTTGATGCTGTTATACAAATCGCTTTCGGTTGTATAGTATGTTTTCCCGTTCATTTCGAAGGTGTAAATCCCTTGCCCGTTATATTCCAATTCGCCTTTTGAATTAAAACTTAGGTACTTATTAACGGCTGAATCAGGGCAATCCTTAAGGATTTGAGCCAGTTCTGCTGCTTGATCGTCTGTAAAACTTTTAAGTTCTGAGGCTTTACAATTTCCAATATACATAGTCTGTTCTGAAGAATAAGTTTTTGGAGTATCAGTATTATCTGGAACAAAGAAATGCCAAGTGCCGTTTGCATCCTGATATCCGTATACATTATCTGTAACAAGCTCTCCATCTTCTTGTGCCATACCCACAGCTACTTCAAAATCTCTTAGCGCATCTTCGAGTTTTGTACCCTTTTCGACATTTTCAATAGCTTTGTATTCATATGTTTCTTTGCCGTCAGCAGAGGTTATTGTACAGGTGTTGTCATCAAGATCATAGCTGACCGTAGGTGCCATATTTTCTATTTCATCGATCTCATTTTTTAAGTAAAAATGCCATGTCCCGCTGGAATCCTGATAGCCGTATACTTCACCATTTGGAATAGCTCCTGCTTGGTATGCCAATTCTTTTGCTGTTGCAAAATCATTAAAGGCTTCTTTCAACTCCTCATCATCTTCAGTTCTTTGATTCGTAATTTCACCGACTGTGATTTCGTTTCCATCTGGAAGCAGTAGTGTATATGAGCCATCATCATTTAAAGTAGCGCTAGGGTTTACAAAAACTTTTTCCGTAACCTCGTTTTCAACATGTACTTGAGGGTTTTCTAATAATTTTTGAGAGCCAGTATAGATTTCTGCGTAATAATAGTGGTTTACTATGTAGTTATAATTCGGATCTGCGCTGGATAATTGCTGCCAGCTGTCTAAAACTGATTCGTTATCACCATCTGAATAAGAATACTGAATTTCTGTATAATCCGATGTTTTCGGCGCATTAGGGACTTCTAAATCAAGAAGCCTGTTAAATAAGTTAGCACTTTGATTGGCAAGTGCTGTTCTTGCCTGGTTAATCTGCTGGCCTTCCCATTCGGTATTGGTTTTTCTGGCCGTAAGCGCTAAATATCTTGCTTGTGATGCTGCCATTCCCATAGCGGACTCTCCTGTGTTTTTATATTTTTATAACGACTTTTTTAGATAAGTCAACATGAAAAACGGCAAAAAAGACAACTTGCTTTAAAATACAAATATAAAATACTCCAAATAGAGGATAATATTATACATTTACAGCTACAGGGTGCTCAATAACGGTTCTTACGTAATTGTAATAATCATTTTTGTAACCGTATTTTTCTATTTTTGATAAAAGATTTTCTTTGGTGATAAACCCTTGATTGAAAGCAATTTCTTCCAGACAGGCGATTTTAACACCTTTATTTAATTCCATTGTTTGTACAAACAAACTAGCCTGAAGCATAGAGTCGTGAGTTCCAGTATCCAGCCAGGCAAAACCTCTGCCTAAAATTTCGACATTCAGTTCTCCGAGTTCCAGATATATTTTATTTAAATCAGTTATTTCAAGCTCTCCTCTTGCAGAGGGTTTAAGTTTTTTTGCGAATTCACACACTCTGTTGTCATAAAAATAAAGTCCTGTTACTGCATAATTTGATTTAGGGTTGAGTGGTTTTTCTTCTAAAGAGATTGCTTTGTTGTCCTTGTCAAACTCAACAACACCAAATCTTTCCGGGTCTTTTACTGTATAACCGAAAACAGTAGCGCCGGAGTGTTTTTTTAGTGCATTTTTCATAATTGTTGAAAACCCGTGCCCGTGGAAAATGTTATCACCCAAAATCAAGGCCACGTCATCATTTCCGATAAAATCTTCTGCTATCAAAAACGCATCAGCGATTCCTCTTTGTACATATTGAATTTTATATTGCAGATTCAAACCGTACTGAGAGCCGTCACCGAGCAGTTTTATAAAATTATCATAGTCAGTTTCGTTTGTAATGATTAGTATATCTCTTATTCCTGCAAGCATAAGCGTTGAAAGCGGATAATAAATCATAGGTTTATCATAAATAGGCAGCAATATTTTTGAAATAGGCTGTGATGCTGGATATAACCTGGTTCCTGCGCCTCCTGCTAGAACAATACCTTTCATTATAAACTCCTTTTTTTTATGTTAAACTTTAAATTCTTTCATTGACTTTTCAATACAATCCCTATCCAAAAGGCAAGATGGTGAAATCTGTACCCCGCTGCGGTCTTTTGGATTTAATAAAAGAACATATGGAACATACATGCCGTTGTACATACGCATTACTTTCATTCCATATAGTGTTGATGCATCTATTTTTACAAAATTATATTGACCGTCGTACATTTTAGACAGCTTATCATATCTTGGTGCAAACTTTTTACAGTAACCGCAGTTAGGAGTATAGAGGTATAAAAAAACTCTTTTGCCCTGAGCAAGCTTATCTTCTAGCTCCCCTGCAAAAACGGGACAAAACCCCAAAACTAACAATATTGTTAATAAACACTTTTTAAACATGAAATGATGATATCATTGACATAATATATTTTCAATAGGTGAACAGTCTTTTTTTTGTTATGTTTCTGATATAATATTTTTAAACAGGGAGATAAAATTATGCTAGAAATATTGAAAAAGAGTGCAATGGAGCAGAGCAGAGCGCTTAAAAATAAAGAGATTTCTGCTGTAGAATTAACTAAAGCTTCTTTAGAGAGAATAAAAGAAGTTGATGATAAGCTGGGAGCATTTAATTCTTTGACAGAAGAGATTGCTCTTTCAACAGCAGAAAAAGTTGATGAAAAAATTGCTAAAGGTGAAGAATTACCTCTTCTTGCAGGTGTTCCTCTTGCCCTAAAAGATAACATGAACCTTATCGGTTCTAAAACAACTGCATCAAGTAAAATTCTTGAGAATTTTGTTTCGCCATATAATGCAACAGCAACCCAAAAACTTTTGGATAACTTGATTCCGATAGTCGGTAAAGCTAACTTAGACGAATTTGCTATGGGTTCATCTAATGAGAACTCCGCATTCAAAAAAGTTCATAACCCTTGGAATTTGAATAAGGTTCCGGGCGGCTCATCAGGCGGTTCGGCTGCGTCTGTTGCTTCCTGCGAAGCTGCTTTGGCATTAGGTTCTGATACAGGCGGAAGTATAAGACTTCCTGCAAGTTTCTGCGGTATTGTCGGGATGAAACCGACTTACGGAAAAGTTTCAAGATACGGTCTAATTGCGTTCGCCTCATCTCTTGACCAAATTGGGCCTTTTGCAAGAACAGTAGAAGATGCTGCTGCACTGTTAGAAGTAATATCAGGTTATGACAAGCACGATTCAACATCTTTGAATAAGCCTGTAGAAAATTATAGAGCAAGCTTAAACAACGATATTAAAGGAATGAAAATCGGGGTAGTTAAAGAACTTGTATCAGAAGGTTTGGCTCCTGATGTAGAAAAAGCCGTTAAATCAGCTATTGAAACTTATAAGTCTTTAGGCGCAGAAGTTGTGGATGTATCACTTCCGAATTTAAAACATTCAATCGGGATTTATTATATTCTTGCAACAGCAGAATGCAGCTCTAATTTAGCTCGTTTTGACGGTGTAAGATACGGTCATAGAACTGCTGATGCTAAAAATCTTCTTGAAATGTACTGCAAAACACGTGCAGAAGGCTTTGGCCCAGAAGTTAAGAGAAGAATAATGCTAGGAACTTATGCTTTATCTTCCGGCTATTATGATGCTTATTATAAAAAAGCTCTGCAGATGAGAAGAGTTGTAACGGAAGATTTTATTAAGGCATTCTCTCAAGTGGATGCTCTGATTTCTCCAACCTGCCCGAATACGGCATTTGATTTGGGTGCAAGAACAGAAGATCCGCTTGCAATGTATCTAACAGATATTGCAACAATTTCTGCTAACTTAGCTGGACTTCCGGCAATTTCAATTCCTGCTGGATTTGACTCTGATGGTATGCCAATCGGACTTCAGATAATGACGCCGCAGCTTACGGAAGCTAAATTGTTCAATTTGTCTTACAAGTTTGAACAGGCGCATGATTATTATAAACAGCTTGCTAAAATATAGTTTAAAAATTAAAAGTCAGGTAATGCCTGACTTTTAATTTTTACATATAATAGCAATTTTTTTTATTCTTAGATTTTATATAGATATGAAAATAAATAATTTTTACACCCCAAAATATACAAAAGATTATAAGCTTTTGGAACAAAACTACCACACCAGACGCCAGGCAGAGCTTGAAAAAACATTTCAGACGCCGGAGTACTGGCAAATTCTAAACAGAGCAGAAGAAGCTAAAAAAAACAGCGGGTGTACTCTGACTCTTAAAAGTGAAAACTCACAAAAGGATATTCACGTTAAATTAAAAATTGAAAAAAAATTTCCGCAAGGCTTAAACCCATTTACGATATATGAAATCTATGACGGCTTGACTAAAGCCGGATATGTAACGCTTGAAGAATTTCCTGACGGGGCTTATATTGCAAAAGTAGAGAATATGAAACAAGAGCTCTATGGCGGAGTTGACA
>CALUSJ010000158.1 GCA_944323405.1 Candidatus Gastranaerophilales bacterium | reverse complement strand
CTTCAAGTCCGTTTGTACCATGCAAAACTCTGGTTAACGGCATTCCTATCGGATATCCGTATTGAACAGTCTTGATGTCAAAACCGACTATGCGTCTATCTTCTTTAGGCAAATCTTTCAGCCACTCTCTAACTGGTTCATTACCCGAACTTGTTGAATAAAAATATACTTCCAATGCCGTTGTACGTCGTACCATATAGTAATTATAGCATAATTATTGTGTTTAATGTATAATTACCTTACAGGAGCTCGCATGACTAAGGCTATACACAATGATAAAAAATCATTGCCAGAGATAGTTTCATTTATAAGGCAAAAAGATTACAGAGGGATAAAATGGCTAGGTAAAGGCTCTTTTGGCTTAACAGCCTTACTTGAAGATGAAACAATAAATGAAAAATTCGTTTGTAAAAAATACTCACCTTTACCAGGAATAAATAAAGATAAATATTATACCAATTTTTTAAATGAGATAAAACTTTTGTACAAATTGAATCATAAAAATATTGTTAGAGTTTTTAGTTATCATATGTATGAAAAGAATTGTACAGGTTTTGTATTAATGGAGTTTATTGACGGCATAGATATAGAGAATTTTCTTATTGAACACCCAGAGATGATAAATGATATATTTGAACAAACAATAGAGGGATTTTCATATTTAGAATCTAAAAAAATTTTGCATAGAGATATTAGAAGTTCAAATATACTGGTTGATAAAGGTGGCTTTGTTAAAATTATAGACTTTGGTTTTGGTAAACAAGCTTTTACGGCTACAGATTTTGACAGAAGTTTTTCATCTTTAAATTGGTGGTGTGAGCTACCTAGTGATTTTCAAGATAATATATATAATTTCAAAACTGAACTATACTTTGTAGGTAAATTATTTGAAAAAATAATTAAAGATTATGATATAAATGGTTTTATCTATAAAGACATTTTAGTAAAAATGTGCGAACATAATCCGAACAATAGAATCTCTAGTTTTGAAGAAGTTAAAAGAAGCATACAAAATAATGAAGTTTTAGATGCCTTATTTACTTATGATGAAATCAATGTTTATCAAAGCTTTGCGAGCAGTTTAAGCAAAGTCATAATATCTGTTTATGATGATGTTAAATATATTACAGATATTGAACTTATACAAAAAAAATTATCTGATTTATATAAGAGTGTTATGCTAGAATACTATATACCTAACAACACATCAATTATTGATTGTTTTATTGGTGGCAGGTATAGATATCTAGTAAAAGCTCAGTTTGAGACATCTATTCTTAAAAATTTTTGTAAATTTCTAAAAAGTTGCACTAAAGATAAAAAAAATATTGTATTAAGTAATTTGCATTCTCGTTTTGCAAGTATCCAAATAACTGTAGAAGAAGAGCTTATTAGCGAAGATGAAATACCATTCTAAATATATGTTTGTCAAAGCAATCTTATATCTTTAGAGCGGAGAAGCAATTATTTTAGGATACTTTAATCCCTTAGTAATTAGGCTTCTTCATTATTAATATCATCTGTATCTTTTGTAGTTCTATATGTATTATTGCTGATTTTATTATCATATCCTACAATATTTTGTCCAATAGAAATAATACCTTCCATAATAGATTGTAACTCATCAGTAGACTTTGCTGTTTTTAATAATTTTGTAAACTTGTCAATTATCTCTATCATTGGATAATCTGGTTTATTAAAGCCCTGTATCAATTTACCCGGATTTTCTGCACTTGTTACAATAATGTTGAATAAGAGTCTTTCTTTTAGATTTGTTGCATCGTCTAAGTTACTAACCTCTCTTGACAATCCTTCATAAGTCTTGCTAATTGCTTCTTTATGTGCATATTCTTCTATTAAACGTTTCGACTGATTGACCTTTTTACTAGATGTTAGCCCAATCCATACTACAGGTGCATAAATAGGTACAATAAGCCCTAAAAGTTGAGGTAAATATTTAATAACTTCAATAATATCTAGTTTCTTTCCAAATAATAAGATAGAAGCTATAACTACTGGGATTGTAGAAATAATTACTAAAAATATAATAGATATATTAAATGTTCTTTCAGCTTTTGCTCTAGTTTTTTCTTCAAGTCGTCTTTTATGATTATACGCCGAACTTAAGCCTGCTGACATAGCTCCTGGAAGAAGTGATTGTATTTTAGCTTTTAATTCATTAAAATCGTCTTCTTTTAAAGATTTAAAATCGTTAAAATCTTTTTCTTTAGAAATTTTTAACTCAATAAAATCATTCTTTAATTTTTCAAAGTCCGCAGTTAATTCATTATAACAAGTATCTAATTCATCTTTTAGCCCCTCTGTTTCTTCACCATCTTCTGTTTTTGTTCCAAAGATTTCATTGTATAATTCTTTGATTTCATTTCTGCGTTCTAATGACTTTGCCTTAAAGTTTTGCATGTTACCTGCAATTTCTTTGACATTTTCATGAATTTTTGAAATTTGTGTTTCTATATCTTCTATTGCAGAAATTTTCTGTTCGCTATCATTTACAAAATTAGTACACTTTTCAAGTTCATCATCGTAATTATTATTTATGTTAGTTATTGTCTTGTATATTAGGTCTATTTCATTTGATTTTTTTTCTACACTTGATTTAAGAATATCTATATTGGCAGATATTTCTTTTATAGATCTATTGATTTCTTCAAGGGCTACTGATTTTTCCTGAATTTCTTTTAAAGTTTCCTCTGCTGTATTATAAGAATCTATTATTTTATTTTTATATTCACTGGTTTTATTTCTAATTCCCCTTATGATTGACTCATCTTCTAAGACTTTACTTTCTGCAATAGTTTTTACATCTTCTAGTTGTTCTTTAAATGCTTGCATATTTGTAAGCATTGTATTTAGAACATCTGTTTGTTTTACAACCTCTGCCCACAATTTTTTTCGTTCATCTTCAAGATATTCTAATGTAACTGCCATTTGGTTTTCTCCGACTTGATACACATTAGCTTAAGTATATAACAAAAATGACAAAAATGTTAGTTACAAAATAAACTTTACTGTTCAATAATTTCAACTACAATAGCTTTTATTCTTGTTACCAAGATTTCAAGTTATCTTCACGCTATATAAATGTTGTATGCATATAAGACTCGTTGACATTTTAAGTATGCGTTCATCTAATATCGCTCTTGCAAATACAAATTTTATAAATTACATAATTTCTTTTTATTACAAAATGAATTACATTCAAAATGTTTGCTCTCATTCTTCTTCAGACCATTTTTATTCATTTGTAATTTTGTAATACTAAAAATCTTAGAAAAAATAATAAATGAATAAATTGCAGAAGAACTTCTGTGAAATTTTAGACCTTTTAAATATATAAAATTATTTAAAAGGCTTTGAAAGTTTTATGAATCATCTGGTAATCTCTCAATAAACATCAGGCTAAATGTTTTAAATTCGCTATTTGATTAAATATGCAAGTAGTATTAATGTCTGTTATTTTGTTGTATAATTCTTCTATAAAAAGTTCCAATGTCGTACAGTGTGGGGAGTTTTTTCTATATATAGTTTACTTGTTTTTTAAGGTTATATATAATAAAATAAAAAATGATAATTAATTCTTTAGCATATAAAGATTATCGTATAAATTTTAAAAGTTATAATATGATTGACAATAATACAGGTAATTCAATCAGTACTAATTTTTATCACGATTCAGAAGTATTACAAAAATCTGCTACAATTATTAAAAATGAATTCCCGAAAGGAACAGATATTTTTATATATGCTGGTTCTAACGGAGAAGAAGCTCTATCTATCAATTCATTATTAGACAATAGGCAAAAATATAAGGTTTATTCTATTGATATAAGCAGCAAAGCTATAGATTTTGCCCATATAGGAACTTATGCAATACACCCTCTGGCAGATGACGGATTCTTATTAAACCCAAATTGTGAACAAAATAAACAATTCCTAAGTCGAATTTTTCATAAGAACTTCATTGAAATTGATAAGCCATCATGTCCTGTTAATAATGTTTCTGACCTTATATATACGATAACCTTCGATAATGTTAATCTTTTTCCACAAAGATATTTCATTCCTAAAGAATCTTTTAAAGAAAATATTAGTTTTGTTAAAGGTGATATTAATAATATAGAATCATTTAACAATCAACAAAAAGCTGGGGCTATATTTTTCAGAAATGCTTTTTATCAGTTAACAAATAACAACTTAAGCGGAGTGTTTAAATATGGAGACAAACCCAATCTAGAAACGAATAAAAGAAAAATAATACAGGAACTCATCGATAAAATATATAACAAGATTAAAATGAATGGTATATTTGTACTCGGCAGACATTTACAAGAGCATCTTTATATTGCAGATAGAACGGTGCCATTAAAGGATACCATAATAGTTAATAAGACAAGAAATATAAGATTCATGACAAACCATCCAGTTATAGAGGCATTAAATAAAAATGGCAGATTTAAGCCTTTATTTGAATTTTTGATTCACGGCTTAGGTAACAACTCTTTAAAAATACCGCTAATCTGGCAAAAAATAAAATAGTTTATTACATATCCCCAATCCAAAACTTACAATTTTCTGCCAGAAACCTAGTGTGTTAGAAGTTTTAGCCCTGTTATCCCACTTGTAATAAGCATTATGCAGACTAACTTCATTGCCGTAACAGGCTCTTTAAATAATATAATCCCAAATACAACTGTGCCTATAGTACCTATCCCCGTCCATATTGCATAAGCCGTACCCAATGGTAAATTTTTCAGAGCCAATGATAGAAAATAAAAACTCGCAATCATTCCCAAAACTGTCAAAATAGATGGAATTAAGTTTGAAAAACCATGAGTAAACTTAAGCCCCACAGCCCAGCTTATTTCAAACAAACCTGCTACAAATAAAAACATCCAATGCATTTTTAACCTTTCTTAAAACATCTCTAAATAAATACCCGACTTTCACAAGCCGGGTATTTTTATACTGTATATTATATCAAACAAAAATATTATTCAATAATTTTGTCAACAACACCAGCACCAACTGTTCTACCGCCTTCACGGATAGCGAATCTCATACCTTCTTCGATAGCTACAGGAGCGATAAGCTCAACTTCCATAACTACGTTATCACCAGGCATTACCATTTCGCCGTCAAATTTGATAGAACCAGTAACGTCAGTTGTTCTGATATAGAATTGAGGACGGTATCCAGGGAAGAATGGAGTGTGACGTCCGCCTTCTTCTTTTGTCAAAACGTAAACGTTAGCAGT
>CALUSJ010000157.1 GCA_944323405.1 Candidatus Gastranaerophilales bacterium | reverse complement strand
AGTCTGTCGCCTTTAGCCACTCGGCCACCTACCCTTATTTAATTGTAAAATTTGCCTTTGACGGGATTTGAACCCGTGGCCTCTCCCTTACCAAGGGAGTGCGCTACCCCTGCGCCACAAAGGCTTACAGCTGCGAGCCCTTCTGACGCCCGCCCCGGAGTGTTGCGCCTGACCATTCTCTCCACCCTGGGAATAAAAGCCGGTAATAGGAATCGAACCTACAACCTACGGTTTACAAAACCGTTGCTCTACCGTTGAGCTATACCGGCGTCAAGTTCTATCTTAGTGTAAAAATATTTTATTGTCAACTTAAAAATTGACTTTTTTCAAGATTACATTAAATAAATTATTAACTACACTAAAAGGATGATTTTGTAAGTTTTTGCTAAAGCATTTACACTAATTATCCGATTAATATATAAAAAAGAGGTACAACTATGCAAATCAATGGCGGTGTGCGGTTTTGCGAACAAGGCATGAAAGCTTCTATTAGAGCCATGCACGTACAGAGTGAAATCGTAGGAATGATTAACGAAAATGTTGCAGGCTTTGATAAGGTAGGTTATCAAAGACGAGAACCAATCGTCTCTTCGTTTACAGAATATATAGGTGTTCATGGGCTCTCCAGTACCGTAGACGACCAGGTAGGACGTATTATGGTTTCTAAAAATCCTCTTGATATCACTATGGCAAATAAAGGATATTTTCAAATCCAAACTCCCCAAGGGGTTCAGCTTACACGTGACGGGAGATTTAAGCTGGATAAAGATGGGAACCTCTTGAATCTTGAAGACAATCCTGTGCTTTCCGATGCTGGTATGCCAATCAAACTCCCGGTTGTCCCGGATAACCCGGCTCAAGTGGTTGTGAATTCTAAAGGGAAAGTTAGTGTTTATGATAAAAACTCTAATCAATTGCTTACAGCAGGAAATTTAGGTATCGTTGATGCTAATGGAATGGCGGTTCTAAGCCCAGATGTAAAACAAGGGTATAATGAATATTCTAACGTAACTATTCAAAATGAATTTCTTGCAATAAAGCCTGTTGTTAGAAATTTTGAAGCTAATAGACAAATATTTTTGATTGAAAGCACTAACTTGCAGAAAGTTATAAGCCAATTGGGTTCAGTATCATAGGAGGGTTGAATAATGTACAGTATGCAAGCAGTTGTTAGAAAAAGTATAAATAATGCTACTATGCAGTTTGAAAGACTTGGTTATTTAGCCAATAATCTTGCAAACTATAATACAGCAGCCTACAAGCCATTGAGTTTTGAACAAATATTAAGAGAAGATGGCTATGTAGATGGTGCAATAAGAGCTAATACGCTTCAGGGTGCTATAAAAATTACAAATAACCCCTATGATATTGCGATTGACGGCGAAGGCTATATCCCTGTGGTTTCTGCTGACGGTGAAATTCAATATACAAGAGATGGTTCACTCAAGCGTGGCGCAAACGGTTATTTAATGACCGTTGATGACTGGATGGTCGGTGACGGTATTAAAATACCTGCTAATTCTTATAAGTTTGAAATAAAACCAAACGGCGATGTTATGAACTACGATAATGCAGGTTCTTTACCCGAAAAAATCGGTACGATTCCTATTGTACAATTCGACTGCCCTGAAGCTTTAGAACAAGGACATAATAACAAAATGGTTTATAATGATGAGTCTGGGGCTCCTAAAATTATTAAAAATAGCGATAATATAAAACAATATGCTATTGAAAGCTCTGGAACAAATATTTATGAAGAAATTAACAATCTGATGCGCTTAAATACATCAATGATTGCAAGCATGAACCTTATGAAGGTTGCTGATGATATGTACAATAAAGCTATTAATATTAGAGAATAGGGTAGAATAATATGACATTCACAAGTTTAGATTCATTAGGTAAAACAAATATTATGTTGGATTTGATATCCCAAAGACAACGTGCCTTGGGTGCTAACGTAGCCAATGTCGATACTCCTGGGTATGTAAGACGTGATATAGATTTTTCACAATATCTTGGAACAATGAACAGTCCGTTAGAAACAAAGCTTTCAACAGAACTCGGGCCATCTGGCGTTATTGAAGACAGAAGGCGGCAAGAAGTTGATATAGCTGAAGAATTAACAGAAATGCAAAAAAATGCGCTGCTTTATACTATGGCAACAAGAAGAATGTCAAATATAATTACAGAAATGAGAACTGTAGTTAATGTCGGGAAATAATATCCCGGGAAATTGAGGTAAAAATATGAGTATAATGGAATCTATAAATATTGGATCAAATGCCTTAAAAGCACACGGCTTAAGGCTTGATATCCATGCTAAAAACATCGCAAATATTGATACCCCTAACTATGTAAGACGAATTCCAGTATTAAATGCCTCTGAAGATATTTCATTTCATGGTTTGTTGAATACAATGAAAAATGATGTTTTTGGAACAGGCACGCTGCCTTATCTTCAAGGAGGGGTAGTCTTTAACGGGTGTGTAGAAGATCCTACTCTTGGTGAAAGAATTTATTCGCCCGGACATCCCGATGCCGATGCAAACGGCTATATTAGAGCTTCAAATGTTAATGCAATGGTTGATATGGCCGATGCAATTATGGCACAAAGAGCATATGAAGCCAACCTAGCTCTTGTAAATATTTCAAAATCAATGGCCTCGAGAGCTGTAGAAATAGGCAGATAAAATCTGTTTTTATATAAATTAAACTAAAGCACGCTATAAAAATGTATGGTGTGCTTTTTAATATCTATTTATAAAGAATCTGGCAGATCAAAATTTTCATCATTTACTTCTCTTAAAAAATTCGTCCAGCTGTTGTAATAATCCGCTAAAGCCTGACTATAACCTATAATTATAGATTTATAAGATTGTTTCATAACAATTAATGAGGTTATATCTGATTTGCCAGCTTCATAACTGTCTTTTGAGGTTTCTATTAATTCTTCAGAACCTTTTACAATTTTTGATTCGTAATGATTAAGGTTATATGCAGCTGTTAAAAATCTCTCATATGCAGCGCTAACATCTTTTATAGCCTTATTTTTTGTTGATTCATATTTAAGTTCTGCCTGTTTTAATTTTAAGGCTGCGTTTTGGATTTCTGGAGAATAATTATAAAACAAAGGGATATTAACAATACTAGCACCGGCATATGCCCCGTTATTGAAATTTCCGTTATCTGCATACTTTGCATTCATATAAGCATATCCGCCTGTAAGCTGTAAATCAGGAATTCTCTGCCTTGCAACGACTGTTAAATTTTTTTCTGCAATATCAATTTCTTGCTTGCTTATTTGAATATCGTATCTGTTATTAATTGCCTTTTGTACAATACTTTCAAACGCAGGGAAACTGCTATTAGGAGGCGGTGTCAGCATTTCCTCAAAATTATTTTCTTCTGAAAACAATTTATCCATGCTATCATATGTAATTCCTGGAGCGTTTATAACTTTATTAAAATTAGATAGAGCACTGGAGACATTGACTTTTGCAGTATTTACTTGTGTTATAAGCTGGTTTAAAGCAATCTCTGCTTGTATAGCATCAATATCTGGAGCTTTATGCGCCTTTACACGATTCTTAGCTATTTGCAAAAGTTCTTCCTGAAGCTCTTGCTGCTGTTCCAATGTATATAAAATGGATTTTGATGCAACCAGGTTTATATAAGCTTCTCTAACATCCATTTTTAAATCGAATGTCGTATATCCAAGGTTCTTTTCAGCAAGCTTTAAGTTAGATTCTGCAAGATTCTTACGTGCTTTTCTTTTTGCAATTTCTATATTTTCACTAAAACCTAACTGCTTAGGTTCACTATTACCAGCAGCACCCATAAAGTAAAAAGCGTCAAAAGATGGATTTTGCAGGCGATTTGCAGATTTTATATTATTCTTTGCAATATTTACATTAATTTCTGCGGCTTGCAAATCAATATTATTCTTTAATGCAGCTTGAATTGCTTCATTCAAATAAACTTTTTGAATGTTATCAACAGCAAATGATATATTTTGAAAAAACAAAATTAATAAAAAAACAAGTAAGTTTCTTTTCATAATTTCATTTTACCATGATAAATATAAAGAAAGAATTTATAAACGACTTAGCGCCAGCCCGAATAAAGAAAGCAATATTGAACCAACAAAAGCGCTTAAAAACCCTTCAACAGTAAACCCTGGAGCAATCCACCCTGCAAGCATAAGCATAAAAGCATTTATTACAAGGCTAAAAAGACCTAGCGTTATTATTGTAACAGGAAGTGCAATTAGCTGGATAAGAGGTTTTATAAAAGTATTGATAAGCGCTAGTATAATACATACAAACATTGCGCTTAAAAAATTGTCTACTTCTATCCCTGGAATAATCCAAGAAATAAATACAATCGATAATGCATATAAGAGCCATTTAAAAAATAAATTAATCATATATTCCTCCTATAAAGATTATACAATCAAATGAAAATTTATATATTATTCAGTAGTGTATATTAAAACAATCAATCAAAAGCAAGGTTTCAAACAATAAGATATTAAATAATTTTGCTGTAATGATAGAAAAAATATCTCTAAATAACTCAAAATATTAACTTTTGTAAAGTTAAATTTGCAAGCTGAAATTCAGTAAGTATAATAGTTTTACGAATTCTTAAAAATATTTACAAAAATTTAGAGCGAAAAAATAGCAATTTTTATTTCGTTTGAACGTTTAGATATATAAGACATAATGATG
>CALUSJ010000156.1 GCA_944323405.1 Candidatus Gastranaerophilales bacterium | reverse complement strand
ATAATTTAATTCGTATTTATTCAAGCACCTTTAACAAGATGATAGAAATTCAGTTTTTTAAATCTACGATTTATTTAGTGGGGTATAACGACAGGGGGGGGGAAATAGAATGGAATGGAGCATTTAGTGATTAGCTCAGAACTCTCTTTATAATAAATAATTATACCTGAGAGTTAAAATGACGCACCTTGTGAGCCTAATCTTTTATGCTTTACCTTTTCTTTTATAGAAATCTTCAATGAACCCTGTATTAAAGTTTCCGCTCATAAAGACTTCGTCTTCGACGATTTCCTGATGGAATGGTATAGTTGTTTTAATCCCTGTTACGACATATTCTTTAAGCGCTTGATACATTCTGCGTCTGGCTTCGTTTCTATTTTCGCCCCAGCATATCAATTTTCCTATCATAGAATCATAATAAGGCGGGATTGAATATCCGGGGTATACGTGAGAATCAACTCTTATACCGAATCCTCCCGGTGCAAAATACCCGTCAATCTTTCCAGGACAAGGCATAAAATCGTGTTCAGGGTCTTCTGCATTAATCCGGCATTCAATAGCGTGCCCTCTTAAAAGTACATCATCCTGAGTGTAGCCTAATTTTCTTCCCGAAGCTACAAGAATTTGTTCCCTTACAATATCAATCTGAGAAATCATTTCTGTAACACAGTGTTCAACCTGAACACGAGTATTCATTTCCATAAAATACCATTTACCGTCATGGTCAAGCAGAAATTCGCAAGTTCCAGCACCTTCATAACCAATTGCTTTAGCAGCTCTAACTGCTGCTGCACCCATTTCTTTTCTTGTTTTTTCGTCAATAGCAGGCGAAGGCGCTTCTTCTAATAGTTTCTGGTGACGTCTCTGGATAGAGCAGTCTCTCTCTCCTAAATGGATAACATTTCCAAAAGAGTCCCCTAAAATCTGAACTTCAATATGTCTTGGATTTTCAAGATATTTTTCTGCGTAAACTCCAGGGTTCCCAAAGAATTTTTCGGCTTCCTGCTGGCAAAGGTTCATATTAGTTTCAAGTTCATCATCATTTCTTACTATTCTCATTCCCTTACCGCCGCCGCCGGCTGTAGCTTTAAGAATAATCGGATATCCCGCCTTATGCGCAAATTCTCTTGCCTGCTCGACAGATTCAAGAAGCCCCGTACCAGGAGTTACTGGAACATCATTTTCTATCATTGTTTTACGAGCCGTTGCTTTATCTCCCATTTTACGCATAGATTCGGCAGAAGGACCTATAAATTTAATTCCGTATTTTGTACAAATATCAACAAAATCAGCTCTTTCAGACATAAATCCGTAACCTGGGTGGATAGCGTCACACCCTGCCATAAGCGCTGTAGAAATTATTGCCGGTATGTTCAGATAGCTTTGTGCACTCGGTGCAGGCCCGATACAAAAAGAATCGGTTGCTAATCTTACATGCAAAGACTGCGCATCCGCTTGTGAATAAATTGCAACGGTAGGTATTCCAAGCTCACGGCAAGCTCTTATAACTCTGACTGCGATTTCGCCTCTATTTGCTATTAATACTCGTTTAAACATAGTTTGTCCTCTAATAAATTGGTTTATAAGTTTAGTGGTTTAGAAGTTTATAAGAATTTAAATTCGCTTACGCTCAGAATCTTTTTTTAACTTCTTCTAAACTCCTCAACTTATAAACTTCTAAACTTTTTTCCTATTCTACATACATCAAAACTTGTCCGAATTCAATCGGGTCGCCGTTTTTGACACAAATCTGAACAACTTTGCCGGATTGTTCGGATTTAATTTCGTTCATTAATTTCATTGCTTCGATTATACAAACAACATCACCTGCATTAACATTAGAACCGACTTCCACAAACGGAGCTGCATCAGGAGAAGATGCTGCATAGAAAGTTCCTACCATAGGTGAAGTAATTGCTTTACCCCTAACTTCAGGTTCTTTTGCTTCTGATTTAACAGCTGTATTAGAAGCTGGCTGTGCCGAAACAGCCTGCGGAGCTACAGCAACTGGAGCCGCAGCATAGCTGACTTCCGGCAAATCCTTTCTTATTGTAATTGCTTGTTCTCCATCTTCAAGCGAAATTTCGGTTAATCCGTTATCTGCTATAATCTTAGCTAATTTTTCTATATAATCTGTTTCAAACTTCATTTTATTCTCCTTTGAAAAGTCTGATGAGGAGTTTATATGTTTAGTAGTTGAGGAGTTTATAAGAATTTATTTTCGCTTACGCTCAGAATCTTTTATATATCTTTTTAACTTCTTCTAAACTTCTCAACTTATAAACTTATAAATTCCTAAACTCTATCTAAATATTCATTGCTTCTTGTATCAACTCTGATTACGTCGCCGTTGGATACAAAGAAAGGAACTTGAACAACTGCGCCTGTTTCAAGAGTTGCAGGTTTTGAACCGCCTTGAGCAGTGTTTCCTTTTTCAGCAGGCGGTGTGTCAACAACCTCCAATTCAACGTGAGCTGGAATATCAACGCCTATAATTCTCTTATCGTGCATCAAAACCTGAACAATCATGTTTTCTTTAAGATATTTTTTACCGTCACCAACATGATCTTCAGGAATCTGAAGTTGTTCATAAGTTTCGTTATCCATCATAACATAATCTTTGCCATCTTTATATAAGTATTGCATTTCTCTACGGTCAAGCATAGCTTTCGCAACTTTTTCGCCGGCTCTGAAAGTTTTTTCTACAACATTGCCGGTTTCAGCGTTTTTAAGTTTTGTTCTAACAAAAGCTGCGCCTTTACCTGGTTTTACGTGTAAGAATTCAACAACAGTCCACAAGCCGTTATCAAGTTCAAGTGTTAAGCCATTCTTTAAATCGTTTACTGAAATCATACGTACTCCTTAACTATATATAATACTCTTTTTTCTGATACTAACACAAACCAAACTTCTGTGCAACGGTGCTTAGATTTCAGCTTAAAGAATATTTTCAAGATAGTTTAAACAGGCTTTTTCCAGAGTATAATTTTGAATCGTTTTATAAGAATTGCTTAGAATTTTTTCATTATCAGAAGAACTAATAATTTTTTCAATTATATTGTCTTTCCAAAAAAATCCGTTTTGCCCGTCTTTAATTATTCCTGCAATTCCATCGTTTTCAGAACAGACAGTAATACACCCAGATGCCATCGCTTCTAAATAAACCATACCAAAAGTTTCATTTGTACTTGGAAGTACAAAAATATCGGACTTACGCATCTCTTCTAAAACTTTATCGTGCGGTAATTCTCCTAGAAACAAAGGTTTTGAAGAAATCCGCTTCAGCCGTGAAAATTCTTTACCAGAACCTATTATTGTTAGTTTAACATTAATATTCTCGCAAGCCTTTATTACCTTATCAATATTTTTTCTTTTAATTAAATGTGCACAACCCAAGACCCTAGGCGGATTTTGGGGTGACCAGGAACGCTTTTTTATAAATTCTTCTCTGATTCCTGAATAACATACAAAAGTCTTAAATCCATATTCTGGATAAAGCTTTAAAAACTTTGCCTTGAGTGCTTCTGAACGACAGGCGATTTTTTTTGCATTTGCATATCCTTTCTCTAATTCTTTTTTGAAATAAATTGAATACAAAGGATTGGTTAAAACTTCTATATCCGAAATATGAACTCCTGCAACAAATGGAATATTAAGTTTGTTTGCAAAAATTATTCCGCTTGGCATATGTGCAATTGTAATGTCTGGGCTAAATTCTGTCCTAATTTTATTTTCAATTTTTCCCCAAAAAGGGAAGAAATAATTGATGTTTTCAACTTTTCCGTAAACTCCGCTATTATAGAATTTTTTTCTTCTCAAAAACGAGTTAAACAAAAAATTTGGCCTTATAATCAGAATTTCGTGCCCGAGTTTTTCCCAGCCCGATACAAAATCTTTTATTGTATTCGGCGTATATTTATCGTTTTCATCAATAGGATATAAATCAGTTATTACAAGTATTTTCATTAAATATCCCCGTATTTATTTTTCTCAAAACAAAGGATATTGATTAAAGAAAACAGCATTACAACAACGAGTAAAACAACAGCAAGAGCTGACGCATAGCCCAAATCAAGATTTTCAAAGGCACGTTCATAAATATAATAGACAATTGTTTTTGTAGAATTTAAAGGACCGCCCTTTGTCATTACATAGATTTCAGCAAAAACTTTCATCGCAGAAATCGTGCTTATAGTTGATACTAGCGCAATTGTAGGCATAATATGAGGAATTGTGACGGTCATATGTTTAGTGAAAAAATTTGCGCCGTCAATATCACAAGCTTCGTATAACTCTTGCGGCACGCTCATAAGCGAGGCAAGGTAAATCATCATATAATATCCAATTCCTTTCCAAATAGTGACGACGGCAACTGAAAACAACGCCCACTTGGTATTCACAAGCCAGCCTATCGATTCTATATGAAAAACAGATAATATATAGTTCAAAACCCCGCTTGTTGCGTAAAGCCACTTAAACGCAATCGCTGCAACTACAATCGAAACAATTACGGGGAGATAAAGAAGTATTTTGTATAAAGTTATACCTCTGATTTTTTGGTTTATTAATATTGCCAAAAATAGAGGAAACGTGACCAAAAACGGGACGGCTATTACAAGATACATAAAAGTATTGAACATAACTTTGTAAAAAACAGGCTCTTTAAAGAGTTTTATGTAATTATCAACGCCGCAAAAATCAGGCTGGTAGAGATTGGAGCTATAGTCAAAAAAACTTAGACCAAACGTCTGAAAAAATGGGATAAAAAAGAATACTATTAAAACTGCAAGAGCAGGAAACAGAAATAAATATGGAGTATATTTCTTATAGTAATTCATAACCTGATTATCTCATTGGAAACAGATTTGGTCAATAGAAAAGTGAGGTGGATTATAAAATGTTTCTTTTTCAACCTGTATTAATAGAGTAATTTTATTTTTTATATCTTTTTAGCGGTTTTTGCTGCCTTTTCGGGTTTCTTGTGGCTATGTTGTAGAATCTCGTTTAAATGGTTAAAATCATAATCTTTTGATGAAAGCTTGTATTTGATTTCAATATCAGACGGGAAAAGTTTATAGGGCAGCGGTAAAAACAATTCAGCTGTTTTCTTTTTGCTGTAAGGTAAAGGCTCTTTGCGTCTTTGAAACATAAAGACTTCACCTCTGTATTTATCAAATTTTTCTCTGGCAGTTTTTATGATTTCTTCTGCATTAGGCTCATTAGCAAAGAACTTTTTGTTTCTCAACGGCTCAAAAATTCTCTGAAACTCAGGATTGCTGTCAGCAGAAGTTTTACCGTTTAATTCCTTGTAAACAATATCATCAATATGTTTTGCTTCATTAACGTTGCTGCCTAAAACTTGCAGCTCAAAAGTAACAGGGGTTTTGCCGGGTAGTCTGAATAAAAAGTGCGTTGCACAATAGTTTGCTTCCGTAAAATCATCATCAAGATGTTTTCGGACTCTTTGTTTACATCCGCCTTTTTTCCAGGAGTCGTTTTGGATTTCTATCATCTTTTTTAGAAAGTCTATAGAAGGGTAATCATATTCGCACGCTTTATATTCAGGCAGCCCTTTTACAACCATCGGCCGCTTGTTTTCAATCTCTAATAATTCAAGCTTTCCTGATTTTATGAGCGGGATAAACCTATCCAAAACTCCGTCAACTTTTGATTTGTTTGCATCACGAAAAACAAACTTAACCCCGATTAAGTCTGTCATATGCTCCATTATTTCGTCAACAGTCGTCCATTTTCTGCTGCCAGTTTTTTCAGTTATTGATTGAGTTGATTTTAACCTGCTTGAAATTTTTGCTAATGGGTTTTTAGGGTATTTCTCTGTGGCTACTAAGTCTCCAAAGTTATCATCTATAAAAGAAAAAACTCTTTTAGAACTTGAGTTTAGTCTCTGACGAATGTTTCTTGCCAGAGTTTTATTTATCTCCCAAGCTTTGTCAGCAACTTTTGGAGTGCCTTTAAAACTTACTGTATCAAAAGCTAAAGGTGAGGCCATTCTTAAGCCAAATCTATTTATTTGGTTTTTTGAGGAGCTGTCAAAGCCCGGGCTTGTTATTCTTAAGCCCATTATTGCGGGGATATTCATTATGTACAACCTTTCTTGTTTCTTTATTGTTCTTAAAACACTTCAATCCGAAAATTTGCGCAGTTGTAAAGATATATTAAGTAAAATTGTAAATATTAACTCTTTAAAGATTCTTCAATCCTATTTTCAAATCCTGTAAACTCAGCAATTTGCCGTGCCCATTCCCTAACTATTTCATCGTCATCAAGAGTATATGAGATAGGCTTGCCTATCTTTACTGTTATATGTTTTTCAAATAGTTTTTTTGCATATCCATCAAACCCGCATATTGCAACAGGTATAATATCTGCCTGAAATTTCTTTGCAAACAGTACAAACCCCTTGTGAAGATTGCTAATAACAGGTTCTTTAACTATTTTTCCCTGCGGGAAAATTCCAAGTGACCAAGAGGTATTGAATATTGATTTTACGGTTTTAAATGTTGCAATCTCTGGTTTTTCTCGATTTACGGCAAAAGCGCCTAGTATGTGTACTAGAAATCTAAGAAGCCTGTCTTTATCCTTGAATAACTCTTGTTTTGCCATATATGCAATATTTTTCCAGGCAGCAAGCGATATTAGTGGCGGATCTATGTATGAAACGTGGTTGCCTGCATAAATTACACGGGAACTCTTTGGAAGATTTTCACGTCCTTCTATTTTTATGTTGTACATAAGTTTAGTTATTGGATATACTACTGCTGCAACAAAAAATAAATAAAAAAATGTTCTAAAAAAATTGTAGTCTCTTTCTGTTCTTCGGTTGTAATTTTTTTCTTTCATCAAATCCATTCCAACTTAGTTCTAATTCTATTAAATATGTTCGTGAGTGTTGTTATACTTAAACCCAGTGAGATTTTGTATTGCATATCCCCACTTGTCAACCATATCCTCAACATTATTAGAATATGGTATAACTTCGCCTATTTTAACGATTATTTTTCCTGTAAACGGCCACCGCTTAACTTCTTGTGTTCCAATAATACCGATTGGAAGAATTCCGCATTTTGTACTCTTGGCAAGAGAAGCAAATCCTTTTGTAACATTGCTGATTTCTCCTGGTTCCTGTCTTGTGCCTTGAGGAAAAATTCCTAAAACCCAGTTTGTTTCTTTAAGGGCTTTAACTGTCTTTATTGTTGATACTCCAAGCTTTTCTCTGTCAACGGCGAAAGCGCCTAGCCAATTTAACCACCAACGCATAAATGGATTCTCAAAAAGTTCTTTTTTGGCCATATATGCAACGCCCTTGTTCATTACTGCACAAACCAAAGGCGGATCCAATGTAGATAAATGGTTGGCTGCTATTATAAAATCACTGGTTTGAGGAATATTTTCACGCCCATAAACCTCTAGTCTATATACCAATTTAAAACGTATCATGTAAAATACGTGGGTTACAAGGAATAAAAAAATCCTTCTCCATTTATTATAAAACTGTGGTTCTCTCAATGAATGATTATTTGAATGATTTTTTTTAGTTTCGTGTGGCATAATTTTAACCTATACGCAACATTATACTATAAATATAATACTCTACACTTCACGATATTTTGCATATGCACAGGCAAGTGCAAGAGCAATTTCTTCTTCTTCGCTGTTGTTCTTTTTGGGGGTTAACTCAACAACTGTTTCTGGAAATAGTTTATTCACAAAATTCTTTAACACCATGCTATTCAAGTTCATCATTGCTATCATAATACCCAGAAACATAAAAACTGTTCCCATACCAATTACCATAACAAACAAGCCTTCTTTTAAGAGTAAAATATCCATGATTCTCCTTATTCAATTTTAATATATTATTATTTTATTACAAATATAAATAAAATCTATTTCTCCCCAAAGCAAGCATTATTACTATACATCTATCCCTTGAAAAATAAACTTTATTTAGTACAATTCTAAATAAGGGTAACAAGTAAGAAAGGGCTAATCATGCTAAGATTAAACTGTAGAAATGCAGATTCGGCAATAATTGGTGAAGAAAACGGCTTAAATTTAAGCATAGAATTTGAAAATTATAAAGATAGGATTTCTGATATAATCAAAAACCTGAACCAACGAAAAGACAAGCCGGGTCAATGGCTGCAGTGGATGAATTTGGGATATAACGAAGAAACCGTTTGGTATGTAAAAGAATTTGCATCTATGGTAAAAGGTAGATTTGATAATATCCTTGTATTAGGTATAGGCGGTTCGGCACTAGGCGGAATTGCTGTTACGGAAGCCCTTCTAAAACCTTATTGGAACTTGCTTACGCCGGAACAGAGAAATGGTTTCCCAAGAATTTTCTTTCTAGATAATATAGATCCTGACAGCATAAATAGTTTATTGCAAATTTTGGACTTAAAACGGACATTGGTTAATGTTATTACTAAATCTGGTTCTACAGCTGAGACAATGTCTCAATATATGATAATCAAAAATATTCTTGAAAAAGAACTTGGTGATGATTATAGAAAGAATATTGTTGCAACAACCGACAAAAAAATGGGAGTTTTGCGTCAGCTTGCAGACCAAGAGGGTTACAAAATGTTTTTTGTTCCAGACGATGTTGGCGGCAGGTTCTCTGTTTTCTCTGCTGTAGGGCTTGTACCTTTTGCACTTGTCGGACTCGATATTGACCAGCTTATGAATGGTATTAAAGATATGGACTTAGCGCTAAAGAATACCGATATTCATCAGAATATTGCAGCACAAGGAGCTTTAATCCAGTATCTTATGGATACTCAAAAAGGGAAAAATATTTCTGTTCTTATGCCATATTCAAGCAGACTCAAATATGTTTCTGATTGGTTTGTTCAATTATGGGCAGAATCTCTGGGCAAGGAATATAATAGGAATGGTGAAAAAATTAATGCTGGGCAGACTCCGCTTAAGGCTGTGGGAGCGACTGATCAGCATTCACAAATCCAGCTTTACAATGAAGGGCCTAATAACAAAATAATAACTTTTGTTCGTGTTAAGAATTTTGATACAACGCTTGAAATACCTAAAATTCTTGAATATACAGGCATAGGGTATTTGGGCGGTAAAACAATTAATGCGTTGATTAATGCAGAAGCTGATGCGACTCGTGTTACGCTGGCTGATAACTCAAGGCCAACAATGACCATTACTATAGAACGAATTGATGAGTATAATATTGCTCAGCTTTTGTATATGCTGGAAGTACAGACTGCAATCGCTGGTGAGTTATATAATATCGATACATTTAACCAGCCGGGTGTCGAGCAGGCCAAAAACTATACATATGCTCTTATGGGAAGAGCAGGATATGAAGAATCTGCCAATACTTTGCAAGAAAAAATGGCCACGGTTTAATCTCTGAGTATTTAAGGTTTTATTAAGAACTTTATTGCATTTCCCTGAATATGTCTTTGCATTGCATATTCAACTTTATCAAGCGGAAGTTCTTCAGTGATAAGTTTTTCTACTTCCAAATCCCCGGATGAAATCAAGTCCAGCGCTTGTCTAAAGTATTTCGGAGTATGATGGAAAACGCTCATTAGCCGTATATCGCCGTAATGCATTTTGGTAGTATCAATGCTGACTTTAGAACCTGATTTACATCCGCCGAAAAAGTGAACAGTACCTCCTGGGCGTACACATTTGAAAACTAATTCCCAAATCTCCGGCATGCCGACACATTCAATCGCTACATCCAGCCCTCTTTTTTCATCGGAAAAATCTTTGAATATTTTTTCGGGGCTAGAATACTTTTTCAAATCAACGATTTCATCTACATGTGCAAATTCATCCGCCAGTTTAAGTTTTAAAGGATTGCGTCCGGCAACTATAACACGTGCGCCTTTCAGCTTGCATAATCTTGCAAACATCAACCCAATAGGCCCTATACCTATTACACCTACTGTTTGGCCTGGGAAAATCCCTGTTCTTTCAACCCCATGTACAACATTTGCCAAAGGTTCAGAAAATGCTGCTTTTGAAAATGAAAGGCTTGGAGGGAGAATAAGCGTATTTTTTTGCACTATTCTTGCAGGAACTACGATATATTCTGCATATGCTCCATTCAATAGATTTAGGTTTTCACAAAGATTGTATTCGCCCCGTCTGCAATAAAAACATTCTCCACAGGGCGCAGAATTTGCGCATACTACTCTATCGCCCACTTTAACATTCTTAACATCAGGTGCGATTTTTTCAACGATTCCCGAAAATTCGTGTCCAAAACCCGAAGGTATATTTTTTATTAAAACTGGATGGCCTCGCCGATAGGTTTTTACATCAGTACCGCAAGTAAGCGCAGCTTCTATTTTAACCAAAATCTCACCTTTTTCCAAAGGCTTTATTCTGGTTTCTTCATACCTGATATCTAACGGCCCATAGAATAATACAGCTTTCATCGCAAATTATTTAATTACCTTTAAAATAGTAGCTGTAATATCATCTCCGCCGCAAATTACGCCTGATTTAGGGAGAACCATTGTATAACCGAGTTCTGTTGCTTTTTTGCTTATTTGAGCTGTTATATTAGCATCAGCAGCCTTTAATTTTGCAGCGTAATCCTTTGCATATGCTTCTCGTTTTGAAGCGAGCTGCTTTTCGTAAGATTCGGCCAAAGATTTTTTCTTCTTTGCATCGGTTTGTTTGTTTACATCAGCCTGTGCTTTTTTAATAAAATTAGCTAACTCTTTGTTTCTTGCTTCTTGTGTAGATTTCAGCGACTTAACCTGGGAAGAAGCTGCTACTACTTTCTGAATATCAACAACAGCAATCTTTTGCGGCTGAGGCGCTGCAAATGCTGTTGACATAGATAATATTGCAAACAATGCTGTTAACGTTAAAACTTTTTTCATTTTCATATTAAACCCCTTCTCTTTAAAAGAATTATTATTGATACAAATATTATACATACGGACACAAATATTGCAACAGGCATTCCGAACACATATCTTACACTGTCCAGTCTTATACTTTCTACAAGAATTCTGATTAGAGAGTACATAATAAGATAAACTAAAGTAAGGTTTCCTTCCTGTTTAATTTTATTATTCTTAACTAAATAAAATAAAATTCCAAAAATTATCAAATCCAAAATGCTTTCATACAAGAAAGCCGGATGAAAGTATTCATAGTCTTGATAAGGAATTGGTCTGTACTGCGGCGCAATATAGAGTTTCCAAGGCAGATTTGTAGGCGTTCCAAAAGCCTCAGAATTAAAGAAATTTCCCCATCTTCCGACAGCCTGCGCTAATGAAAGCCCAAGTGTTGATACATCACAAAGTTTTGGCAAAGTTATGTTATGCCTGTTTGAGAACAGCCATAAACCAAAAATTCCGCCAATAATTGCTCCGTGTATAGAAATCCCGCCGTGCCTTATTGCCAAAATTTCAGTCGGAAAACGCATATAAAATTCGTAATTCAAAGCACAATAATAAACCCTGGCTCCTATAATACCAAAAATAATAAAATAAGGCGCCATATCAATTATTGTTTCTTTTTTTAACCCAAAAAACTTAGCTCCTGCCCAATCAGAAACAAGCGTACCTATTGTTATGGCAATTGCCATAATCACACCATAGTAATATATATTTACACCAAAAATCGTGCATAAAATCTGAGAAGGTGATGTAAACATTTATTCTTCCGCCTTAGGCGATGCCTCTTTATCCTCATCATTAATAAAAGACTCACATTCCTCTATTAATGCCTCAATCGTTTCTCTATCTTCTACTTTATTATTCATCTCCAAATACTTGGACAAATTATCAACAGCAGATTTCTTAAGTTCTTTAGCCTTGTTTTTAGCCTCAACCGCATCTGCTCTCTTGTCGGATTCCATAACAACATTTGTCTCGTTTACATTTTCTGCATTTACAGTTTCATCCTCAAGTTTTTGAAGCGCAGACTCATTTATTTCATCAGCCCATTCGGATTGAGCAACGCCCAATGAGTAATAAAAATCCGCATAGTCAGGTTTAACCTTTATACCGCCTTCTAATGCCTCAACAGCTTTATCATATTTTTTTGCACTTATTGCAGCAACACCAAGGTTGTAATATGTTTCATACATAGTTGAATCCAAATCAAGGCTGGCTTGTAACCTGTTCATAGCTGATTCGTAATCACCTTTTTGCATAAATTCAGCCGCTTTGTTGTTTAGTTCCTGCACCGCTATATTATTTATACAAGCAGTTGAAATAACCGCAACAAATAACACCGATACTATCATTAAAGCTTTTTTCATTTCAACTATATCCTCAACTCATTTTGTTTAATGGTATTCTAATACACATTAGAAAAATAATCAAGCTGAGATAGGATATATAGGCAAAAACCAATGATAGTATAAATATTTAAACTTCTGATTTATGTTACAATAGGAAATAATTTACATAATATAAATATAAAAAAGGATTACTGAAATGCTGGAGAAGATAAATACAATATTAAAAAATGACGGAGTAATCGCTTATGTAACGGATACAGTCTGGGGGCTCGGCTGTCTGCCAGAAAGTGAAAAAGCAGTAAAGCGGATTTATGATATTAAGCATAGAGATGGGAAAAAACCCCTAATACTAATGAGCGATGAGTTTTATAACCTTTTTGACTACCTTAAGCAACCAATAGAAAAAGAAGCACAAAAGTTAATCAAAAAATATTTTCCCGGGGCACTAACACTTGTCTTGGAAAAATCAGAAAAAACTCCCGATTACATAACTTCTTCATTACCGACAGTAGGTGTTAGAATTCCTGATAATAAAACTTTTGCAGAGATATGCAGGTCAATCGACGGCAGAGTTTTGGCTACAACAAGTGCAAATTTATCAGGGGAGCCGCCAGCATTAAGTTATGAAGAGGCTATAAAATATATAGGTGATAAAGTAGACCTAGTCATCCCGGATTATGGCTGCGAAGCAAAAGGAAGAGCATCAACGGTTGCCGGATTTAAAGACGGAAAGCCGATTGTATTTAGGCAAGGTGAGATTGAGGTGTGATGGGGCGTGACTAGTGACTAGTGACTAGTGAATAGTGAATAGGTGAATAAGTTAATAAGTTAATAAGCAAACAAAGTGGTGTCATTGCGAGGACGATTAGGACGAAGCAATCCAGCTGATTATTAACTATTACATTTTTATCTAAAATACAAAAATATTAG
>CALUSJ010000155.1 GCA_944323405.1 Candidatus Gastranaerophilales bacterium | reverse complement strand
CTAAGCTGTCATATCTTTGACGTTTTGCCTTATCAGACAAAACTTCATATGCTTCGTTTATATCTTTAAATTTTTCTTCTGCTTCTTTTGTTTTATTAACATCAGGGTGATATTTTCTTGCAAGTTTTCTATATGCAGATTTTATAGTTGAGGTATCTGCATCACGACTTACACCGAGAATCTCATAGTAATCTTTGTATTTCATTGTGTGTCCTTCTTATCTGTCTTTATATTCTAATCTTAATACAAAAAATTACAAAACTTAATAATTTTAATCTTTTTTTAATAGTATAATTTTATGATAGAATACAATCAAAAGGATTATAAATTTCTGTATGGATATAAAAAAAATATTATTTAAAACTAATTCTATTGATGTAGAAAAGGCTTTGCCGGATGCATTGGTTTTATGCAACAAGGATGGGAAAATTCAATGGGTAAATGATGTTGCAGCCGAAATATTTGAAACATCAAAAATGCATCTTTTAACTTCTAATATTGCTGATTTTATAGAAAATCCGATAACATTGATATCTAATTCTATTCTTTTGCATAAACCCATAATAACAAAGTTTGTTGGAAAAGAAGTATATTTTGATATGACGGCCAAAGAGATTGAAGAAGGGTATGTTTTGGATTTCCGTGATGCTGTTCAGTTGAGTTCAAAAAGTCAGGCAGAGGCTGATGCGAATAAGATTAATAGAGAAAAGAATAATTTTTTATTAAAGCTTTCAAATGATTTGAAATCTCCAATACAGTCTATTGTAGGGTTTTCTCAAGCTATGGCAGATGGGCTTGGCGGAAGCATGACAGAACAGCAGGAAAAATATATTCGTATAATAAATAAGAATTCTTCAGATTTAATGTATTTTGTAGCAAAGCTTTTAGAATTGTCTCAAACAGAGGCAGCTCTGAAAGAAGCTGAAAATAAACTTTTTGACGTTGCAGGACTTGTAAATAGTGTTGTTAGGTATAGTGAACAATTGTATAAGGATAAGAATGTTAAAATAACGGTTAAACAAGAAGATGAGATAAAGAAAACTATTTCTTCGGATGAAGACATTTTAAGAAATATTTTACAAGATATTCTGGAGATAATTTTAAAGTCTGTTGATATGGGTGATATTGTGATTAATATATTGAACCCGGATAAAGAGTTATTAAATTCAAAGGGGCTGGGGAATTCATCTTATATAATGATTTCTCTTTCAAGCAGTGCAATGCTGCTTTCTGAAAACGATTTGGAGTGTATGTTTGATCCGTATAAGATAGTTGAGTCGACAAATCGTAAAAATGTTTTGAGAGCTATAGTATTGGCGAGTGTAAAAAATATGGTGCAAGCTTTGAAGGGAACCGTTTGGGTTGAGTCTCAAATTCTCAAGAGCACAAGTTTTAATATTATAATTCCATCAATCTAGTTTTTTAGGAGAAGGAATGAGCAGTGTTGTTTTAAAAAATCTTGTAAAGAGTTATGATGGTAAAAAAAATGTCATTGATAACATAAATTTAGAAATAAAAGACAAAGAATTTATTGTCTTAGTAGGCTCTTCTGGTTGTGGGAAATCTACAATACTAAGATTAATAGCAGGGCTTGAAGATATTACATCTGGTGATATTTTGATTGATGACGAGATTGTTAATAAAACGCATCCAAAAGATAGAGATATTGCATTTGTGTTTCAAAGCTATGCACTCTATCCTCACATGAGTGTATTCGATAATATTGCTTTTGGGCTTAAGATGCGTAAATATGATAAAAAGATTATAAAAGAAAAAGTTAACGAGGTTGCAAAAGCTCTTAATCTCGAAGACTTATTAGAAAGAAAACCAAAACAACTTTCAGGAGGCCAAAGACAGAGGGTAGCACTTGGCCGTGCAATTGTAAGAAATCCTAAAGTTTTCCTTATGGATGAACCTCTTTCAAATTTGGATGCTAATTTGCGTGTGCATATGCGTTCTGAAATAAAAAAACTTCATAGCAGATTAAGAACTACTTTTATATATGTGACTCATGATCAAACAGAGGCATTGACAATGGGTGACAGAATTGTTGTTTTGGATAAAGGAAAGATTCAGCAGGCCGATACTCCAGAAGTTATTTATAACAAGCCGTGTAATAAATTTGTTGCTGGTTTTATAGGGCAGATGAATTTTATAGATGTAAATATAAATAATCAATGTTTTGAAATAGAGGGGCATACATTTAAAACTGACAAGCAAATAAAGGGAGCTGTTTGTGTTGGAATAAGGGCAGAAAAAATGACTGTTGGTGATGTTACATTATCAATAATTCCTGAAATAGTTGAAATGACAGGCGGAGAGAGAATATTATATTTTTATCTTAATAATTGCAGATGTTGTGCAAAGGTGCCTTTAGATTACAAGATTGGTGAAACTGTGGAATTAAGATTGTCTGTAAATAATATGTATTTCTTTGATAAAGAAAGCGGAGTAGTAATTTAGTATGAAAAAATACAGAATTTATATAATTATAGCTTTGTTAATTATTGGTTTATTAATATCAATTTGCTTTATTCCTATAAATGCGTCAAAGTTAATTCCTGATGTAGAGGCGCAGGTTGCAAAGGATTTGGGAATTCAAATTCATATAGAAAAACTCATCTTGCGTCTAGGCCCGTCTTTAAAATTAAAAGCTCCTGTTATGCATATGATGTATAGTGATGGACAAAAGTTTGCGCAGTTTGCAAATGTAAGATTTGTTATTCCGTGGGATGTTATATTAAAAAAAGACAGTGTAGTTTTGAAGCGTATATATGCTGATAAGTTTATTGTAAAAGTGAATTCAGATGATAAATATCTGACAACACTTCTAAATAAGCTGCGTGAGAAGGATTTTCAAGAAATTCCAAATGTAACCTTAAAGTCATATAGTATAACATATTATGATAAGCCAATAGACAAGGTATATAAGTTATCCGGCTCAATATTAGACATTGCTAAAATCCCAAGTTATAAAAATTTGAAATTAAAATCTTTGGGAGAGTTTTTTATTAACGATAAAAAATATCTTTCTTATGATATTTCAATTGTGCCTAATATTGAAATGCCAAATTTATCTTCAGATTTTGATATAAAGAATTTTTTGAAACAAATCGAGATTTTGGATTTTCATTCTGATATAATTGCTGATTTAAAGTTGTATAGTAATTTAAATGGTCAAAATCAAATATCGGGTCTTGTTAATGTTGACAATATAGCGGTGCTTGATCCAGAGAAAAAGAATCCAAAGAGCTTTATATATCTTACTTTCCTAGGTGATAAAATCGGGGTTTTGTCCAATATTTATGCTTCTAATGATAAGAAAGTGTATATTGATGGTGTTATTAATAATTCGAAGAAGCTTTGTGTGGATTTAAAAGTTAAAACGGATGAAATAAAACTTTCGGATTTACATAGAAAAGTTAAATTATTAGCTGATTTTTCAAGATTTAAGGGAATCGACTCATTAGAAGGAATTTTAAAAGCCGATTTTAGTATAAAAGGTGATATAAACAAAATAAAATCTTCCGGCTATTTAAAGATTACGGACGGTGCAATAAAAGCAAATGGTTTAGATATCAATAAAATAAGTTCTGATATTGATTTTTCAAACAATGTTATAAATATAACGAATGCTGTTGGTTATGTAAATAATGCACCGATAATGGTGAAAGGAAAAATCGATAAAAATATTGATATTGAGATGCTTATGAATAAAGTAGAGTTGAGACATCTCTGTCCGGCAAATTACGGTATTCAAAAAGGAATTGCATCTCTGGTAGCAACTGTTTCCGGCACATTTGATAATATTGTGCATAAGGAAAATCTTCAGATTGACAATTTTAAGGCTGTCAACAATAATAATCAAATTGCTTTTTCTAGTTTGAAAATTGATACAAATAAGAACAATATTGCCTATATAAATAATCTAACTTTGAAAAATGATAAGACAGAGCTTATAAAGCTGCCTCTATTAAAGTTATATATAGAAAGAGATTCTTTAAGAGTTCCTGAAACAAACATATTTATGCCTAATTCAAAATTAACCGCCAAAATGGAGGTAATGAATTATAATACAAAAGATTTAACTTTTAGTGCTAATATTGGCGGTTTTGTCAATTCAAGGGATATAAAGTCAATAAAATCCAATTATGCAGTTTATCCTCTTATGCTGACTGTAAATGGTGATAGGGATGTTCAAAATATTATGGGGCAGCTTCTTATGGAAAAGGCCTCTATATTAGATGAACCATCTATTATAAATCTGGTATCAAAGATTGAAAACAATATTCTTAAGATAGAAGATTTAAGCGTTTCTTCTTTTAACGGGCATTTATCGCCAGATTTTAAATCTAATTTGAAAGGTCAGAAGCGAATAATTATAACAGGTAATGTTGAAAATCTGATGGAGCCGATTTTTAAAAACATTAGAGTGTTTATCCCTCAACAATTGAATGTAACTGTTATGGATACTATAGCCCAGTTGAAAGGTGATGTTTTTATAAATGGTAAATTAAAACAGCCTGATATTGTCGGCCAATTAAGTGTACAAAATTTAATCAACCAATTTTTACAATTAAGTGCAAATAATATGATTATTGATTTTAATAAAAATATAGCTGTTATAAATGCTCCGATTGTTAAAATAGCTGATTCTTCAATGAGTATAAATTCAACAATTTCTACTAATATTTCAAAAGAATTATATGTAAAAAATCTCAGTATAAAATCTAAATATTTTAATGCTGATACATATTTGATGTACAAAGATAGTCCTCTGTCAAAGTTATTGCCAATAACAATTAAAGAAGGTAAGTTTTATGCAGAGAAGTCGCTGGTAAACATATATAATTCTCCTCTCTATTTGTCTGCTCTTACATCAGATTTTAAGCTTCTTAATAACAATCTTCAATTGAGTAATATATCTTCAGAGATATATAATGGTAAGCTTGTAGGGACAATAGATTTTAATTTAAAGGATGAACATTTTAAATCAAAAATTCAGGCTAGAGGTATCAGCGCCGCTCCAATCTTTGATATTATTGCACTAAAAAAAGATACAGTTAGCGGTACTATGGACTTTGATTCTGCAATAAGCGGGAATTTATCATCAAAACAGTCGTTGAATGGAGATATAAAATTTATAGTCCGTAACGGCAGGATGGGAACATTGGGAAAACTTGAACATCTGTTATACGCACAGAATGTTATTGCTGATAATATGCTAAGAACCTCTTTAAGTATTGTCACTAAAGCTATAACGCTAAAGGATACGGGCTTATTTAAATACTTGCAGGGTGATATAAGTTTATCAGAAGGAATTGCGCATGTAAAAATGCTTCAATCGCAAGGGCCTTTAATGACTTTGTTTATAAAAGGTACTTACAATCCATTAACCGATTATGCGCATTTAGTGGTTCTAGGGCGCTTGTCTGATGAAGTTATATCCGGCCTTGGAGCTTTTGGAGATTTTTCTTGGAATAAGCTGCTTGTAATGCTTACAGGCGAAGATAATAAGTATAACGTTCTTCCTGAAGATTTTGAAAAACTTCCGCAGCTGCCTATGAAGAATACAAAAGAGTTTAGGAGTATAATCAATGGAATAATCGATAAACCAAGCTCAGTTATTTTGTTCAACTGGATTTCGTATTCAGAAAAATCTTATCGTCAAAAAGATGTTCCGATGAGTGATGTTAAGGTTCCTGAATTTGTGGAATCTTTACCTTATTAATTGTGTGTTTGTGGTAAAATACGTATATGCCATTTGAGTTTGAAAGATTAAAGATAGAGGATTTAATACTTATTAAACCACGGGTTTTTGATGATAACAGAGGCTTCTTTATGGAAAGCTATAAAAAATCTGATTTTACATTAAACGGTATTAATGTAGATTTTGTTCAGGATAATCATTCAAAATCTTCTAAAAGGGTTTTAAGGGGGTTACATTATCAGGAAGCTCCATACGAGCAGGCGAAGCTTGTCAGGTGTACAAAAGGCAGAATTTATGATGTGGCAGTTGACATAAGGATAGAGTCAAAAACTTTCGGACAATATGTAAGAGTTGAGCTGAGTGAAGATAATAAGCATATGCTTTTTATCCCGCAAGGGTTTGCACATGGTTTTGTAGTTCTTTCAGAAGAGGCAGAATTATTATATAAAACAAGCAGTGAATATGCGCCTAATGCTGATTGTGGAATTTTTTGGGCTGATAAAGATTTGAATATTGATTGGGGTATTGATTTTGAGCCTATTTTGTCTGAAAAAGATAAAAATCATCCGGCATTAAAGGAGTTATTATGAAACTATTAGTGACAGGCGGAGCTGGGTTCATTGGCAGTTGTTTTATTAGGCATATGATTAATAAATATCCTGATTACAAAATAGTTAATCTAGATGCTCTCACTTATTGCGGTAATCTTGCTAATTTGAAAGATATTGAGAATAAGCCAAATTATGAATTTATTAAAGGGAATATTTGTGATAAAAAACTTGTATCTGAAATTATGCCAGAAATCGATTGGGTCGTGAATTTTGCGGCCGAATCCCATGTCGATAATTCAATAAATAATCCGGGAATATTTATTGAAACTAATGTAGAGGGAACGGTTTGTCTTTTAGAGGCATCTAAACAATCTGGAGTTAGTAAGTATTTGCAGGTTTCAACAGATGAAGTGTATGGGAGCTTAGGTAAAGAGGGATATTTTTACGAGACTAATCCTCTTGCTCCTAATAGCCCTTATTCTGCAAGTAAAGCGAGTGCTGATTTGTTAGTAAGGGCATATTATGAGACGTATAAACTTCCAGTATTGATTACAAGATGCTCAAATAATTACGGCCCGTACCAGTATCCAGAAAAACTTATACCGTTTTTTATTACAAAACTGCTGAGGGGAGAAAAAGTTCCTGTGTATGGTGATGGGCTTAATGTTCGAGACTGGCTTTATGTATATGACCATTGTGAAGCAATAGATGTAGTATTGCATAAAGGAAAGGTTGGAGAAATTTATAATATAGGCGGGCATAACGAAAAAACAAATTTGGAAATAACTAAAATAATTCTGAAAGAGATGGGGAAAGACGAGAGGTTTATTGAGTATGTTGAGGATCGGCTCGGTCACGACAGGCGTTATGCAATAGCAAATGATAAGATTTGTGCAGAGCTGGGGTGGGCTCCTTCCGTGTCATTTGATGTTGGTATAAAACAGACAATTCATTGGTATTTGAATAATCCAGATTGGATAAGTAGAATTGAGGAGAAACATAGATGAAGGTTCTTATAACAGGTGCAGAAGGCATGCTTGGAACTGATTTGGCTGATGTATTTGAGGCGAACGGTTATGAAATTTTTGATATGACACATGAAGAAATGGATATAATGGATTTTGATCGTGTTTCAGAAGTTTTCGATTTGGTATGTCCTGATTTTGTTATTCATTGTGCAGCATATACGAATGTAGATAAGACTGTAGATGAGTGTGAAATGGCTTATGCCATAAATGTATTTGGAACACAGAATGTTGCTCAGGCTGCTGAAGATGTTGGAGCAACCTTGGTATATATTTCTACGGATTATGTTTTCGACGGTAATAAAACGACACCATATACACCTGATGATCAAGCAAATCCTATAAATAATTATGGGCTGACAAAATATAAAGGCGAAGATGTTGTAAGAGAGGTTTGCTCTAAATACTATATAGTAAGAACGAGTTGGCTTTATGGACGGCATGGTAAAAATTTTGTCGATACAATGCTTTCAATGAAAGATAAGGATGAAATTAAAGTTGTCGATGACCAGATAGGCTGCCCGACTTGGACAGTAGAGCTTTCTGAGGCGATTTTAAAAGTGTTAAAAAATAAACAAGGCGGAGTTTATCATATTTGCGGCGGAGGATCGGCGAGTTGGTATGAATTTGCAAAAGAAATTTTCAAGCTGCAAGGTATAAAGGCGAATCTTATTCCGTGTAAAACAGAGGATTATCCAAGACTTGCTGAACGCCCTAGATATAGTGTTATGGATAATGCAGGGCTTTGCAAGAATTGGCGTGAGGGTTTAAAAGAGTATTTGTTGTCAAGAAGTGAGGGATAGTATGAAAGGAATTGTTTTAGCAGGCGGTGCCGGAACAAGGCTTTATCCAAATACAATATCTGTGTCAAAGCAGCTTTTGCCGATATATGATAAACCGATGATATATTATCCTTTATCTGTTTTAATGCTGGCCGGGATTAAGGATATTTTGATTATAACAACATCTCAGGATGCTGAAAACTTTAAATCGCTTTTAAAAGAGGGCTCTCAATTTGGGGTTTGTTTTACATATGCAGTGCAGGAAAAGCCTGAGGGGCTTGCACAGGCTTTTATTATAGCGGAAGACTTTATAGGAGAGGAGCCTGTTGCTTTAATTCTAGGGGATAATATTTTTTATGGTCAGAGTTTTTCTTCTATGCTGCATAAGGCTGTAAGGCATGCACAGGCTGGCATGGCAACAGTTTTTGGGTATAAGGTTAAAGATCCTGAACGATTTGGGGTTATTGATTTTGATAAAGACGGAAAGATTCTTTCAATAGAAGAAAAACCCAAGAACCCTCGTTCGAATTTTGCTGTTACAGGTTTATATTTTTACGATAATAAAGTAATAGAATATGCCAAAACTCTAAAACCTTCGAATAGAGGTGAATTGGAAATAACGGATTTAAATAAAATATACCTAGAAAATAATAAATTGAATTTAGAACTTTTTGGCCGCGGGTTTGTCTGGCTTGATACAGGGACGCCAAAATCACTCTTACAGGCAGGGCAGTATGTACAGACAATCGAAGAAAATCAGGGGATAAAAATAGCTTGTTTGGAAGAAGTTGCTTACAGAATGGGGTTTTTATCGAAAAAAGATGTTATAAGTTCTTGCGGGATGTATAATAATGAGTATTACAATTACATAAGAGAGTTGGACTAATGAAGAAAAAAATCAGTATTTTGGGCTCAACGGGGTCTATTGGGCGTCAGGCGCTGGAAGTTATTGAAAGACTTCAGGATAAGTTTGAAATAATAGCTCTTACAGGCGGTTCTAATACAGAGTTATTAAATGAACAGATAAGAAATTTTAAGCCGCAATATGCTTACGCATCAGATATTAGTGCTATAGAGGGTGCGAAACCTTTATCTTTAGAAGAAATTTGTGCGAATAAAGAAAATGATATTATATTAATAGCAGTTTCCGGCAAAATAGGTCTAAGGCCTGCTATTACAGCGATAAAGAACGGTATCGATATTGCACTTGCAAACAAAGAAACTCTTGTTATGGCTGGTGATATAGTCATGCCGCTTGCAAGAAGGTTTGGGGTAAATATAGTTCCCGTTGATAGCGAACACTGTGCAATACATCAATGTATAAAAGATATTTCGCAGGTGGATAAACTTATTATAACAGCATCAGGCGGGCCTTTTCTAAGAAAAACAGTTGAAGAGATGAAAAATGCAACAGTAGAACAGGCTTTAGCTCATCCTAGATGGCATATGGGGAAAAAGATTACTGTAGACAGTGCAACATTAATGAATAAAGGACTTGAAGTAATTGAGGCTCATCACCTTTTTGGTATTGACTACGGCAAAATTGAAGTTGTTGTTCATCCTCAGAGCATTGTTCATTCAGCAATCGAATATGTTGACGGTTCTGTTATTGCTCAATTGGGTTTGCCGAGCATGCATATTCCTATACAATATGCCATAACATATCCAAAAAGGTTTAAGGGTATTAAGTCCAGAAGCTTTAGCTTCTCTGAAATTGCAAGATTGGATTTTGAAAAACCTGATTGGGATAAGTTTAAGGCTTTGAAACTGGCTTATTCGGCAGGAGAAGCTGGTGGAGCTGCTCCAGTTTGTTTGAATGCTGCGAATGAAGAAGCTGTATTTGCTTTTCTAAAAGGGCAAATAAAACTTTTTGATATTGTTAATATTGTAGAAGAAATGATGAGTAAACAGCGGAACAGAAAGAATCTAAGTATTGATGATGTTTTTGAAATTGATACGGAAATTAGAGCTAAAACCAATGAATTGATTTTAAAATGTAAAGAATCTTGTAAATAGTATTTTTATCTGTTATAATCTAGATGTATTATTTAAGTTAGGTGTAATTATGAATAGAAGAGGTTTCTCACTCGCAGAGTTATTGGTTTCTCTGGGTATAATGAGTGTCATTGCTGCGTTATTGTTACCGATAATGACAAACTTGCGTCCAGATAAGAATAAGACGCTTTATTTAAAGACATATAATGCATTGGCATCTACGATAAAAGGGCTTGCTGCTTCGAATGAAATCTTTCCAGCTTGCCAAGGGGATTTTTGTTTTCAGAGGAATCCTCTATACAATTCTTCTAGCGGTGTTAATGATGCATATCCTGAAGGGAATTCTAAGTTATGCGAATTGCTTGCTGAGCAGTTTAATGCTTCTAATAATACATGCTCTGATGTGTATCAAGCGTTTAATGGTGATAATTTCCATTTTTCTACTCAGGACGGCGAACAGTTTTTTGTTTCAACTTTTAGAACGGAACCTGCGATTGAGAACAATCAGGTAAGTTATCAGACTGATATATATTTTGATATCAACGGCGATAAATTACCTAACAAATTGTATGGTGAAGATGGTTGTGAAAATCCAGATAGATTTAAATTAATAGTGGCTTCTGATGGCAGGATAAATATAGCAGATCCAATGGGCAGGGCTTATGTAAAAACTCAAAAGAGCTGGGTTAGAAAATCTGTTGAAGTGGATGATGATGGATTATTAGCAGAGCTAAGTTCAGGGGCAAGAGATTTTAGTGTTAAAAGAAGACGCTGCCCAGATGGTTATAATTTAGAAGATGGAATGTGCACGGTAATAATGGCGGCTTCTGATAATAATGATGATGAGAATCCTGATGTAGGGAGTTCTAGTGTATCATCTACTGGTTCAGCTCCCACCCCGCCAAGAGGTTTTTTAAGCTATGATTGTACTGAGGCGGCTATAAGAGGTCAGGGCTATGCGTATGAATGTCCAAATGGCACTGTAGTAATGGAAGATAGAGATAGAACAGGGGATTATAGAGAAGCATGGGAAACCTGTACAGAACTCGGCTTGAGATTACCAACTTGCTGGGAGATGTCTGCGGCCGGAAGGTCTTATACGCAGTTGGGTTTAACCAGCGGGAATTATTGGGCTTCATATGAAACAAGCCCTATTGAAGCAAGTACGCATAATAACTGCTATATGCCAGTAGGTAATTGCGGCTCGCACGGTAGTTCTGCTGTGCAAAAATTCCGTTGTGTAAAAGGGGATTGGCCTTAGTTTTGTATAAGCTCTAGAACCTTTTTAAAATCATTTGTTTTAGAATCAGCTGTTAAAGAAATTCGTAGTCTTGAACTTCCTTCAGGAACTGTTGGCGGTCTTATTGCAGGGATATAAAAGCCTTCAGCTTTTAGTTTCTCAGAAATCTTCACGGTGTCACTGTTTGAACCTATAATTATCGGGATTATATGGGTTGTTGATACTGTTTTTAGACCATATTCCTGCATTAATAGATGTGCGTTAGATGCGGTTTCATTAAGCCTTTGTTTCTGCTTTAGCAGATATTCTTTTTGTTCTGTTAAAATCCAATTAGCCCATGCAATGTTTATCGGTGGAATTGAGGTCGAGAATATAAAAGAACGTGCTTTATTTATTAAATAGCTGATAACTTCATCACTAGATACGCAAAAAGCTCCAAAAGAGCCTACAGCTTTACCAAAAGTTGCCGTTATTATATCAATATCCTTTCCAAAACCCGCTCCTGCAAGAGTTTCCCCATAAGTACAAAAAGCATGCGCTTCATCTACCATCAAAAGGCAGTTGTATTTATTCTTGAGCTCGATAAGCCTGTCTAAATCTGCTACATCTCCGTCCATACTAAAAACAGATTCAGTAATGATTAAAGCCCTCTTATATTTCCCCCTTTTTGAAGCTAAAAGCTTTTCAAGAGCATCATAGTCAAAGTGTTTGTACCTATAAAAATCACCCTCTGAAAGCCGCATTCCATCTATAATACTTGCATGGTTTAATTTGTCAGAGAATACCACATCTCCTCTGCCAATCAAAGCTTGTATCACACCTAAATTACACTGATAACCAGTATTAAATATTAATGCTCTTTCTTTATTAAAAAGTTTTGCAACAGTGGTTTCAAGCTCATTATACTCCGGCGAGCTGCCTGTTAAAAGTCTTGCAGACGCTGTAGACATCAAATAATCTGCATTTTTCAAAAATTCCTGCCTTAAGCCCGCTTTTGTACTTATTCCAAGATAATCATTTGAAGCAAAATTAATATACTCTTTTCCGTCAATTATAATTCTGCCGTCTGTTTTAGCTTCTATATTAGGAATAGAGCGTAATTGCCCCTTATTTTTCAGTGCTTCCAGCTCCTGTTTTATCATTTAATATATCTTTCGCCTTTTCTAACTGCACATCTTTCTTTGTATCAATAAAAAAGTCAAACTCATTTCCTATTTCAACATCGGGTTTTATGCCTAACTTGTTTATATCCGTTCCGTTAGGAGTTAAATATCTTGCGATTGTTATATTTACCCCGGTTTCGTTCGGAAGCGGCACAACTTTTTGCACAAGCCCTTTTCCGAAAGTCTTTCTGCCTACTAGTGTCGCCTTATGATAGTCTTTTAAAGCTCCTGATAGTATTTCGCTTGCACTTGCACTTGCCCCGTTAACCAGTACTACGACCGGCTTTTGCATCGGAAAATGTTCGTCCTGAGCTTTAATTGATTTTTTGTAGCCGTTTCTGTAAATAATATCAACAATTGTGCCGTTATTAATAAACATATCAGCAATAAATACTGCATTATCAAGAAGCCCTCCTGTATTTCCTCTTAAATCAAGGATTAGAGAATCTGTATTTTTAGTGTTCTCTAAAGCTTCAAGAAACTCATTAGGAGTTGTTGCGCTAATAAAAGTAAGTATTTGAATATAGCCTATATGGTTATCAACAATAGAAATTTTAATCGTTTTTATCTTTATTTCTTTGCGTTTAATCGTTTTAGTAATCTTTTTTCCGTTTCTTAAAACAGTAATCTCTACGACACTGTTTTCCGGACCCCTTACAAGAGAAGCGACTTCTGAAACATTCATTCCGCTTATATCTTTACCGTTTACAGCTGTAATTATATCTCCCTGCTTAAGCTGAGCAAAATCGGCAGGAGTAGACGGCATAACATTAAAAATCTCTATTTTCCCAGAATTTGAATATATATTTACTCCGATACCGTAAATTTTTGAAGTAATTGAAGTTGTTAAATCTTCAAAATCCTTTTTGGGCATAAAGCGTGTATAAGGCTCATTTAAGCTTGCGATCATTGTGTCTATTGCTACACGAGCATCCTCGTCGGTCTTTATTTTACCTTCGTAACGCTCTTTCCACCTTGCCCAATTTTGGTGATTAAGACTCGGTTCGTAATACTCCTTGCTTATAATTTTCCAGGTCTTTTCAAAAAGCTTTTGCGGCGCTATTTGCTCTGAATTTACGATAGCCTGTCTTGAATAAAAAGCATTCGTTCTGGTGAAAGCCGATAAAAAAACTCTATTAAAAATTACCAGAATTAATACGGACAATAAAAATATGAATAACTGTTTTTTCTTCATACAACAATTTAACATCAAGGATAATGCTTAATCAATATACAAACAGAAATAGAGCATGCTAATTATAATCTATTTATGAATTTTTAATAACAAAGGAATTTTATTGTACTATTATATAATCTTGAAGAAAATACTTGACCTACATTGATATTTCTGCTAGATTTAAATTGTGTTTATTAAATTGGAGTGTGTTATATGAGAGTTAATCCTATTAGTAATGTGCATTATGCAAAGCATCAAGCAAAATCAAAAGCAGTAAAATCTGTATCAGAAGTTCCTGTTCCAGAAGCAGTTGCAGCCCCTGCTTTTAAAGGTAAGCCGCTTACTGCAATATGCGGCGGTCTTGCTGGTTTGACAGCGCTTGTGGTTATTGTTGGAACTGGTGGAGCTGCTGCAGTTGCATTACCGGCATTAGGTTTTGCTGCCGTCAGCGCTGGTGCAGGTTATGCACTGGATAAAGAAAATGAAGAAGATCTTAAGAAGGAAAACGAAAAAAATAAATAAAATATAGCTAGAATGTTATTTCTTTTGATTTTTTTGTTTCGTATGCAATCTCAGGTTCTGCCTGAGATTGTTTGTTATGAAATATTACAAAAAACAAAAAAAAATAAATTCAACTTTACATTTCTTAATAAAACAGACAAAAAAAAGGCAATTTTTGAAAACGTAAATACTTTATATATACATAAGAGATATTCAAAGGAGCAAAAAGAAATGTTATTCACTACAGAAAATATTTCAAGTAAAGAAATCGAATCAATTAATAATTTCTTCAATGACTTTGAAGCGG
>CALUSJ010000154.1 GCA_944323405.1 Candidatus Gastranaerophilales bacterium | reverse complement strand
AGTACGAATCCGTTAAGAAAGTTATTAGTGATAATATCGAAAGAACATTCGGTATATTCTCTTAAAAGATGTAAGAAAATGATAATTCCCTTTTTTAATCCCTTTTCCCTTTTTCCGCTTGAGTTCTGCTCAAGCTTTTTTTTGGGAGATGAACAGCTAAGGGATGGAGTAGATAAGCTTTTTAGAAACATATTCAAATATATTTCAGAAAATTTTTGTGTTAATATACCTAATATAAAAGTAATCTTTTGTTACTGAGGAATATTTATGGAAAAATACGAAAAAATGCTTGAATCTATGATTCGCCAATTTCAAAACAAAAAAATTATGTTTTATGGCGCTAGTTTATTCCTTGAAAATTTCCTAAAGAAACATCCTATAATAAAAAATGTCATAGGTATTATTGACAAAGATTCAAATAAAATAAATAAGGATTTTTGCGGTTACAAAGTTTTCCCCCCATCATACATTGAAACTCTAAAACCTGATAACGTAATTTTAACAATTGTTAATAACAGCCAAGAAATTTACTTATCTTTATTTGATACAATTTTTTCTAAACATCCTGAAATCGAATTTTCTAGCATTACTGGAAAGTATTCAACCAATGTCAAATATTATTGTCCATTTTGCGATAAAGAGTTATATTTCTTTGATTTTGGTAAAAAAACAAGACCAAATGTAAAATGTTCTGTTTGTGGTTCTCTTGAAAGACACCGTTTTCTGTATTTTATTTATAAAGAAATTATAAAAAGGAATCAAAATAAACATTTAACAATTTTACACACAGCACCCGAAAAATGTATATATAATTTTTTAAAAGAACAATCTAACATAGAGTATACAACAATAGATATTAATCCAGAAAAATACACTTTTGCTAATAATTGTTTAAAAATGGATATACTGGATTTAAAATTTCCTCCAGAAACATTTGATTATATTTTCACTAATCACGTTATTGAACATATACCAGATGAATTCGGATTCTTTAGGGAATGTTTTAAAGTACTAAAACCAAACGGTAAAATTATTCTTACAGCCCCGTATTTTGAAGATTTAGAAAAAACCTTAGAAGACCCTGCAATCAATACAGATGAAAAACGTCTAAAATATTATGGGCAAAAAGATCACGTAAGAAAATATGGTAAAGATATTTTTGATAGATTTAAGCAATATGGTAATGTTACTGTAATTGAAAAAAATTATATTCCGTCGGATTTAAGATCTAAAATGAACATTACAGAAAAAGAAAATGCTATTATAATATCAAAACAATAGGCTAATTAATAAATTAGCCTATTGTTTTGATTTCTTTGATTATCTTATCTAAAAACCTACAACAGCCATCAATAGCATTCCCGTAACACTCTTTGGCATATAAACGCCTATGATAAATGCAATTATAAGCATTATCATCTGCGGCAAATACATTGTCCAGCTTAGTTTCACAGGTTCAATTTCGCCTGAAGTCTCACTGAAACTCATTTTAATCACGGCTTTTCCTAATCCGTAAATAACAATCGTAAGTAAGAGCAGGAATATGGCGGCTAAAATAAATTGTTTCTGCATAAATAATGTTTTTACCATTAAAAACTCGCTTATGAATAAAACAGACGGAGGAAACGCCGCAATACCAACAAAAGACAATATCCATAACCAGCCAGTTTTTCTATCAGTTTTTAATAGGCCTGTTACAGACTTAATCTTTTTGGTACCATAAATTTCCAAGATATTGCCAGATGTTAGGAAAAATGAAGCCTTTATAAGCGAATGCCCGATTAAATGAATAATAGCAGCAAGCATACCGACTCCGCCTAACGCCGTCCCTATCGCCAAAATTCCCATATTTTCAATAGATGAATATGCAAGCATTCTTTTATAATTATTAATATGGTAAACAAATACTGCCGTTATAAACAAGGATAAAAATCCCATTACAAACAGCATAATCCTTCCATAACTGTCACACCCAGAGAGAATCATTATTCTGAATACATTAAGTATAACTAAGAATGCCGAATTCAAAAGAGTTGCAGATAACAACGCAGAAATCGGGCTTGGAGCTTCTGCATGCGCATCCGGCAGCCAGAAGTGAACAGGTGCAAGTCCCATTTTCGTTCCAATACCGAATAAAATGAACACAAATGAAAGCTGCAGCCAAAAATGATTAAACAATTGTGCATTATTATACAAATCTGTATAGAATAGGGAATTCAAATTGCCCGTTGCAACAGTTAAAAGAATTATACCAACGAAAGCTAGTGCAATACCGATTGAACAAATAAATACATATTTCCAAGCTGCTTCAATTGAATGCTTTGTCTTATGGAAATAAATTAAATAAGCACTTGCAAGAGTTGTACCCTCTATAAATACCCACGAAATTCCGAGATTCGTGCTCAATATGGCTCCCGTCATTGAAAATACAAAAAATAAAAACATATAAGTATAATGTCTTAATTTTTTCGTTAAAGATGTTTCTTTATTTACGTAGCCGTTATTATATACAGCTACTGCTAGAAACACGATTGACATAACCATTAAAAATATTCTGTTTGTTCCGTCGACAGCAAAAAATCTATTTGGCTGCCACATCGGAAGAAAATCGTAATTTAGGCAGTATGCAAGAGATACAACAAAATGTATTACTGCATAAAGGTTAATCATCAAATTGTTCAATAGTTTATTCTTAAATAAGAACAATATAACGCACGCTATAAGCGGAAATAATAAAATTAAATTAATCATTGTATTCGTAATCCTTTAAATCAGATAATTGTGAAACTTCCAAATCATCGAATTCATTATTGATTTCTTTAACAAGCATACCAAGAATGAAAACAGCAATAAATATATCAAGCAAAACACCAAGGTTTACAATAATCGGCATTTCTTTAGCAACAGACAGAGAGAGTAGAAAAATACCGTTCTCCATTGTAATAAACCCGATTACGTTTGATAAAACTTTGTGTTTAATTGTAATCAACCACAAGCTTGTAATAATAATTGCAATAGAAACCCCAAAATACATCGGCTCAACAAGTTTCATTTCCGGGATATTTATATTTGCAATAAGAAAACCTGCAAAAAGAATTATGCTCGAAATAAACAAACAATAAAAATGCGGAATATTTGCTTCTGTATCTCTATGAGCATTTGTCCGTCTCAAGACCTTTTTCAAGAATAACGGGATAACAAAAGCTTTAACAATAAGGGTTTCAACAATTACAAACATAAAGCCTATAATATGGGGCATGTTATCAATTATAGATTGCATCCCGGAAATCATATGCCAATTGAACCAAGGTTCTTGTGCAAAACCTAACAAACATACAAAGAATAACAACCAGCCCTGTGCAATCAACATATTTATATGCGCTGCCAGCCTGCTTGTTGCAGCAATGTATATCATAGATAGTCCGAGTAGAATTATAAAAATGTTTTCCATAATATATTATTTACCTCTTACCTTTTTCTGTTTCATAATTCTTCCTAACCGCCATAAATCCTATAAGTTACAAGAGCAAGAATCAGCATTGAAGTCAGAGACATTACAAATACAAATTCAAACACATGCGACATCCTGAATCTTGCCATTGATGATTCTACTGTTCCAATAATAACGGCAAGCAAAAATATTATTACAAGAAATACAGCTATAGACACCCATGCCCCTAAAGATGCCGGAATTACTAGAGCAGCAATTAGAGAGCACAATAAAAACATCTTAATTGCAGCCCCCCAGGTTATTAGCCCCAAATCCACACCTGAATTGTCTAAAATCATAACTTCATGAATCATAGTCAACTCCAAGTGAGTAGTCGGATCATCTACAGGAACTCTTGAACATTCGGTCAACAACATTATAAATAATGTAACCACAGCAAGTGCAATTATTAAAATCCCATATGGGCCGGCATTTTCCAGAATCATTTTAAAACTAGCGAATGAAAAACTTCCGCTTAATGCCGCAGCAGACGCCATCAATATAAAGAAAGCCGGTTCAACAATTGTAGTAAAGCAAGCTTCCCGTGAAGCACCCATTCCCTCAAAACTGCTTCCTGTATCAAGCGCTGCAATTAGAGAGAAGAATTTTCCGAATCCTAAAATATAAGAAAAAATAATGAACGCAAACGGTATATCAATAATAGCTTTTCCAGCAGCCAGAGGAACAAATAAAGCTGCAAATACAACCGAAGTAAAACCTAATACAGGAGCAGCTCTGAATACCCAAGTTGTAGTCTTGCTTACAACTGCATCTTTCTTCATAAGCCTTAAAAAATCCCACAATGGCTGCCAAATACTTACACCCTTTCTTCCGGCCCAAAAAGCTTTTGTTTTCTTTATAACACCTATCATAAGAAAAGGAACGATTAAAAGAATCAATATATTCAATAATGTAATCATCTGTTTATACCTCTCAAGGCTACCCAAGCCAAATCATACCAATAATCGCCAATACCAAGAATACCAAGCCGTATAAAATATACTGCTGAATATTACCGCTTTGGATTCTTTCAAATTTTGACAAAATCTTCTCATCCCACTTAATAAGAGGTTTTACGATATAAGCCTCTTCAATATCTTCTATCTCTTGCTCATAATAAGCATCTTTTGGGAATAAATCCTTAGGCTTTTTAATATGCGAAACTCTTTTAAACAAAGGTTTTAGAGTCGAAATAAACGGGCTGGCATATGAAGATGCTGTATATTGCATATGATTATTAGCCTTATCATATCCGCACCCCCAAGTTGTATGAGATGCTATTTTCTTTTTCAATAAGATTCTCAATAGAAATACCATTGCAGTAAATACGAGGAATATCAAAAAGAACCAACTTAAGTTTTCGCACATACTAACAATTGACCTAAATACCGGCATAGCACTCTCACCGTTTACAAACAATGAAGCCGGCGCAATAACAAATCCTGCAAAATATTGTGGAAACATCCCAATAAAAAAGCATAAAAATGCAAGAATTGCCATCGGAATAATCATAATTCTTGAAACATCATCTTTGACTTCAGCCGCTGCTGCACTTCTTGGCTCTCCTAAAAACATAATCCCCGAAGCTTTTGTAAAACACAAGATAGCCATCGTACCGACCAGCGCCAATGCGGCTATTGCAAATACCAACGTCAGGAATAATGAGATATCAGAATGCGGAATTCCTAAAAACATGCCTGCATATATCATAAATTCACTTATAAATCCGTTAAACGGCGGCAAGCCGCAAATTGCAACTGAACCTATAATAAACATTAAAGCTGTATAAGGCATAGCTTTCCCCAAACCGCCCAAAAGTTCAATATTTCTTGTTTTTGTCTTCATATAAGCACTTCCTGCCGCAAAGAACAACAGTTCCTTAAATATTGAGTGGTTCAGAATATGCAGAATTCCGCCTGTAAACCCTAAAAGCGCAACTATTGGATGATGATATGCTAAACCTAACATACCGATACCAATACCAATACCAATAATGCCTATATTCTCAATACTGTGATAAGCCAACAGTCTCTTTATATCATGCTGTGTTATCGCATACAAAACACCATATAAAGCAGAAATAACTGCAATAACAAGAACAAGATATGAAATCCCTTTTCCAGGAGTTCCTGTAATATAAAGCATTCTTAAAATACCGTAAATACCTGTTTTAATCATAACCCCAGACATAACAGCAGAAACATGCGTTGGTGCAGCAGGGTGAGCATCTGGCAGCCAGTTATGAAATGGAACAAAACCTGCCTTTATACCAAAACCAACAAATGCTAGGAAAAATACAAGGTTTGATAAAAAAGCATTTCCCTGAACAGATGCGGCAAAATCATCAAAAGTTAAACTTGTTGAATGTATATTTAATAAAACAAAGGCTGCAATAATAAATATTACAGACAAGTGCATATAAACCAAATACTTTATGCCGGCACTTAAAACTTCTTTCTTTTCACCTTCAAATATAACAAGAAAGAAAGAAGAAAGTGACATAATTTCCCAAACAATAAGGAAGAATAGCGCATTTTGAACCGTTACAACCATTATCATTGAAGCTATTAAAAACATCAAAAATAAGCAGTGTGAAGCAGTATTCATACCTTTATCCAAATATGGTTTCATATACCCGTTTGCATAAAGCATTCCGAGAAAACTCATAAAAGAAATTACAATTACAAAAAATGCCGAAAGCGGATCAATTATAAAACTAACATTACCCAAAAGCGGCGACATATAAACATCTGCCCTTAAAGGAGTGTCTGTTAAAATTACTGCTGCCGCAGGCAAAAATAACATTACAGCTGAGAGAAAACTAAATAATGAGCACACCTTCAACTTAAGGCTGTCTTTTACAATTACAGACAATAACGCTCCCGCCAGTAATGTCCCCAGTGCTAAAAAATAAATTTCCATAACTATTTACATTCCCAAAATTTTATACTTATTTCCCAAATACCTTTATATTGCTAACAAAACATGAAGTCAACAAGAAATTTAAATTTTATACTTAACGACAATAAAACCGCTTATATACTAACAGACAGTTTATGTTTTTGCCGCTCTTCCTGAATTAGCTCTAACAATTTCTTATTCAATAAATCTAATTTTTCATCATAATAATACTTTGATAAATCATAATTCTTATTAGGGAATTGCAAATTATCCGCTTTTTCTATATGTCTGTCAATCTGAGCCTCAGCTTGATGAATATTTTTTTCTCCAAGAAGCGTATATCTAAAATACTGTAAAATATTTATCTGCTCACGACGAGTTTTTTTGCTCAAATATTCATCCAGCATTTCTGGCTGCAATTGTTGTTTTCCAAAAATATTCTCATCATAAAATTTCGCAGCATCTTTGACATTTATTTTTTTATTAAATAAAGTAATCTCCCTTGTTAAAAACTTTGGATTGAAAATCTTGTTAAAAAAGTTCTGTGTTTCATTTAAAAAAAGTTTTTGAGAACTCTTGTGAATACTTTCATTTACATAAGTATGCGGCAAATATAAAGCAAAGCCCTTAATTTTATCCAAAGAAGGTACGAAAGGCATTAAGCGTGTTTCTTTAGGCTTTTCTGACTTAAACAACTCTATACGAATCTTCTTAGAAGTTGCAGCCGCTAAAGTACGCTTAAAAGTATAAGGCTTGACTTCACGTCCTACAAACTTGTCCTGCAGGCTGTCAAAAAACTTCAAATTAAAAAGCCTTGCCTTCTGTAATCTTTGTTCCGTAGTTCCCTTTGAAATCGTGAGGGGTAAAAATGTTTTCTGTCTATCAATTCTTAGTCTTAGTCTTTCCATACTATAATTAAAATCCGTAAAAAATATTATTGCTAGTTTTTTCTATATTCCTGTATAAAATCTTAACAAAACTTTATATATAACTTATAAACAATCACTAAGAAGCTCAAAAGCCTTTTCTACAGCCAAATCCATATTATAATACTTATAGGCACCTAATCGTCCACAGAAATACAAATTCTGAAATTTTTCAGCTTCTTTTAAATATTTTTCATACAGAGCTTGATTCTCTGGACTCGAAATCGGGTAATATCTTTCATTTTTTCCCAGTTCAAACTCTTCAGGGTATTCTACAGAAATAATAGTCTTATTGGATTTTTCGTCCAAAAAATACTTGTGTTCCGTTATCCTTGTAAAATCATAATTATTCGGATAATTCGTTACAACAGTTTTTTGATAATACTCCCTATCCAGAGTCTGCACATCAAATCTCAAACTCCTATAAGGCAGCCTTCCATATTTATATTCAAAATATTCGTCTATAGCCCCAGTATAAAAAATCCTTTTAAACCCTGGGTCTTTTAACTCTTTATAATCAAGCCCAAGCCTTAATTCAATATTTTCATGCTCAACCATTTTCTCTATCATCTTGGTATAACCATTTAAAGGTATCCCTTGATACTTATCCTGAAAATACCTGTTATCATGGCTTATATAAATCGGCACCCTCGCCGTTACAGAAGGGTCTATTTCTTCTGGCTTTACCCCCCACTGCTTCATAGTATAATTCTTAAAAACATGCTCATAAATATAGTCAGACAAAAATTTTAAATCTTTATCTTCAATTTCTTTAAGCTTTAAAATAGGCACCTTTATACCATAACCGTACTCTGATATGAGTTTCTCTTCCAGTCTATCAGCCATTTGTGGAGAAAATAATTCTCTTATAGTCGTAAGATTAAAAGGAAGTGTCACTTTCTCACCTTCAATTACCGCATTCGGCTTAAGAAAAAAATAATTCCACTTTGTAAATTTAGACAAGTAATCCCAGACTTCTTTATTGTTTGTATGAAAAATATGAGGGCCATACTTATGAACCGTTATACCAGTTTCCTTATCCTTATAATCATAAGAATTCCCGGCAACAGTACTTCTTCTATCTATTAGAACAACTTTTTCATCTAATTCATTCGCAATTTTATTTGCTATTACAGCACCCGTTATACCGGCACCAACAACCAAATTCTTATCCATAAAACCTCTTTAAACTCACTATTTTAACAGCTCTTTAATTTTCTTCAAATCTTCCAGCATATAGTATCTTGGGCTGCCCTCTTCAAGAGAATGATAGCGCAATAAATACGACGGGTGAAAAATTGGGATACACTTCCTGACTTTTCCTGCAATTTCTATATCTAAAACTTGCCCGCGTATTTTCGATATCTGTGTTTTTTTATCATAAAAAGACTTCAGAGCCGTTGCTCCACAAAAAATTATAATATTCGGATTTATAAGCTCAATTTGTTTTAATAAATAAGCAGAACAAGCGCTTTTTTCATCATCAGTTGGCACTCTGTTTTGAGGAGGTCTACATTTCACTGTATTTATGATATACAAATCATTTTCTCTTGAAATACCAGCTTTATGCAAAAACTCATTTAAAAGCTTTCCAGCCCTTCCTACGAACGGAGTCCCTGTCTTATCCTCGTTTTCGCCAGGCGCTTCTCCTATTAGTATCGCCTTTGCTGTATCAGGATTACCATCAGAAAACACAATATTTATCCTGGTTTCCCCTAGGCTGCATTTGCTACAAACCAAACATTCTTTTTTTAATTCTTCCAAAGCTACTTTTTTCATAAAATTATTATACTTTAAAAATACTAAAAATTATCTATTTTTTACATTTATTGAATATTAATCACCATAGAGGCTGAGTAATTGAATGATTAAGAGACTAGGTTAATAAGTTAATAAGTGAATAAGCAAACAAGGTGCACGTAAACTTCCTCCCTAAATAGACAAGGCTGAGAGGGGGGGAGAATAGTTGTTGGATTCCACCTAATCTACAGATTTTCGAGTAATTTCACATTCGAGGCAGACCAGTAGTAGTAATATAATCTGGTAACTTTACCCCTGTCTGCCGACCAATCTCCTACGTGCGGCCTCCCCCTTACTTTCCCCTTGTAATTTCACATTCGAGGCAGACCTGTAGCTCCTATTCAAATCAGTAACTTTACCTCTGTCTGCCGACCATATGTCTATGTGCGCCTCCCCCTTACTTTCCCCTTGTAACTCCACATTCGAGGCAGACCTGTAGCTCCTATTCAAACCTGTAACTTTACCTCTGTCTGCCGACCAATCTCCTACGTGCGGCCTCCCTCTTACTTTCCCCCTTGTAACTTCACATTCGAGGCAGACCAGTAGCTCCTATTCAAACCTGTAACTTTACCTCTGTCTGCCGACCAAATCATTTACCCCCAAAAAAAACTCCCAATGAATGGGAGTAAAACTTTAAAGTAAGATGTAAGATTATATAAGAGAGTGTTTATGTGGA
>CALUSJ010000153.1 GCA_944323405.1 Candidatus Gastranaerophilales bacterium | reverse complement strand
AGGTTTTTAGTATTCCTAAATCAATGAAAAAAGATTTCAGATACACATTCTGCCCCGGCTGCGACCATGGTATTGCAATAAGGCTTGTGGCAGAAGTTCTTGATGAATTGGGGCTTAGAGAAAATACGATATCATCTACTTCTGTGGGGTGTTCGGTATTTTTATATGATTTTCTTGATGTAGATTGTGTGGAAGCTCCGCACGGCAGAGCTTTGGCTTCCGCAACAGGGGTTAAGAGAGCAAGACCCGACAAGTTTGTATTCACATATTCAGGAGACGGCGATTTCGCTTCAATCGGACTTGCAGAATCAATGCATTCGGCTCTTAGAGGCGAAAATCTTTCTGCTATTTGTATAAATAATACAACTTACGGAATGACAGGCGGACAATTAGGCCCTACAACGCTTATGGGACAGGTAACAACAACTTCCCCGACGGGAAGAAACAAAGAGTATTATGGGTATCCGATAAAGATTGCCGAGCATATTGCACTCTGTGATGGAACAGCATTTTCTGCTCGTGTAGCATTGGATAGCGTTCCTCATATTAATGAAGCTAAGAAGGCTATAAAAAAAGCTTTCCAAACGCAGCTTGACGGAAAAGGCTTCGGCTTTGTTGAAATACTATCCTCCTGTCCTACGAATTGGCATATGACTCCGGAAGAAGCACATGAAAGAGTCAGAAATGAAATGACTAAAGTATTTCCGCTCGGGGTATTCAAGGAGGTTAATTAATGGAAACTAATTTTATATTTGCAGGATTTGGAGGACAGGGAATATTGCTTGCCGGAACAATCTTAGCTAACGCATTTATGATAGAGGGGAAAAATGTTACGTGGTATCCATGCTATGGTGCTGAAATGAGGGGCGGAACCGTAAACTGCGAAATCGTAGTTTCTGATAGCGAAGTAAGCTCTGTTCACAAGCAGGATACAGATTATGCAATAGTTCTTAATCAGCAGTCTTTTGACAGATTTATAACAAGAGTTAAAGCCGGCGGAACAATTATTGCAAATTCTACTCTTGTAGCTGAAGCAAGGCCGAGAAATGATATCAAATATGTTTTTGCACCAATGACTAAACTTGCTAACGATTTAGGCACAAGTAAGGTTACAAACGTTGTATCTTTAGGCGTTTTAGCGTCTGCTTGCAGTATTGTATCAAAAGAATTCTTAGCAAAAGGTATTGAAAAAGTTCTCGGAGCAAAGAAAAGGGATTTAATTCCTTTGAATATAAAAGCTTTAAATGCTATATCGGAAGAGGTTGCAGTATAAAAAACTTTAAAATAAATCCTAAACATTTCTATAATCCTATTTTTTGATTTAGTTTAAAATAATCAATAAGCTTGATTATTGATAGAATTTGTTCAAACAATGTAAAAAATTGTTTGGGATCATTAGCAGGTTTGCGTAGAGAACCTATTGAAAACAAGTCTTTTTCTGTATAAAGTCCAATTAATAACTCTTTATCATAGAATGAGCAGTATATCTTTATTGCAGAAAATGCAGTTTTCAGATTACTTAGTCTTTCCATGAAAGATGGTGTTATTAAGTATCTAGCTTCTACTTCGTCATCTGTAAACACATCGAAACGTTTTTCAAAAACACAATCTTCCAATTCTGTATACCTAAGCTCTTTAAATGGTGATTTATGCATTAATGTCTCAGGATAAATCACGGTATTTCCATTAAACCTTTTATTCATATCTAGTTTTACAATACAGCCCGTAAATAAAGTTTGATCGCACTTACCTCTTACATTTCTGCGTATAAGTTCAGCTTCTATAATTTCATAATTAACTCCTTTATATTGGCCGTAAAATACATCATCGAAACGACTATCAGTATATTTTTCAACTAAATTTGCAATATAAAAAAGATTTTTTGCATTATAAAAGTTATTTTTCCACTTCAACTCTCCAAAGCATTTACAAACATCTTTTTTGATATTTTTTTTCAGCTTATTTTCAAACGTTTTTTTTACAACTATTCCTATAGAAGCAGAAAATAAAAATAATACCACGCATAAATACCCCGTAAGCTTTTTTATTGCTAAATTATTACTTGGTTGTAATATAACAATCAAAAGAAGCAAAACTGAAGCAATAATCCCCGCAATTGTTAATATTATTGCTTGATAAAACATCTTTTTTCTTATTACTTCCCAACTTTCGAGCACTGGAAATAACTTTGTATAAAAAACCTCCTGAAACTCCTGTCTCATTTGGTTATATGATTTTTCCTGCGACATTCACCCCAGTCCTTAGCTTATTTCAAAAAATTAGCAGCATTTATTGGCTGACTTTCTTTTTCTGTGATTTTAAAAAAATCAACGCTCTTTACATTTATCATTCTTGCAATTAATGATGATGGGAAAATTTCAACCGCATTCTTTAATTCATTCGCCGCTGAATTATAAAATCTCCTTGCAGCCGAAATATGTTCTTCTACTTCGTTATAAGACTGTATTGCAGTAATCATTGTCTGATCAGATTTTAGCTGTGGGTAGTTTTCAACTGCAACTATTATCTGTCCCATTTTATCAGCCAGCTGACCATCAAGTGCTATTTTACGATCTATGTTTTCTAAATTAGCAGGAAGATCTTTTAATTGAGTTCTAAGTTTTGTAATTTCTTCCATCAATCCACGCTCATGCTCCATAAATCTTTGCGCAATCGTTAGTATATTTGGAACTAAATCATACCTCTTTTTCAATTGGACATCTATTGACGAAAAAGCTTCCATAGCCTTGTTTCTTTTTCTTATCAACCCAACATAGACACAATAGATCCAGCACACTACAAGAAACACTAAAACTAAAAAAGCTATTAATATCATATCCATAAAGCCTCCATTTATCCAGAGTACCATATTTTTAACTTAAAAACAAGTTTAAAATAGGATGCTGTACTCTATTTAACAAATACAAAAATGGCTATTCACAATAATCAGTTCTAAACTTTTTAATTAAAGTTACAAGCATTATTGTACACAAAATAACTGCTGATACTCCTAAACTATACCAGAACCCAAGAAGATTTAATTTCAAGTTCAAAGCCATATAACACCCTAAAGGAATTGATACAAACCAGTACGCTATAAGATTTGATATCATGACAATATTAGTTTGTTTTATCCCCTTAAAAATTCCTGCTAATGAAACCTGTAGTCCGTCAAATATCTGGAAAAAACAAAGTACATACGCAACAGGAATACAAACTTTAATTAACTCCGCATCATTCGTGAATAATCTAATAAGGAACTCTGGAACAAGTCCTATTACAATAGCAGAGCACGTCATAAAAGTAACACATAGTGCAATACCTGTATAAGCATACGTTTTAAGAGATTTATAATATTTAGCACCATTTGCAAACCCAACTTTTACGGCAGTTGCATTTGAGATTGCAAGTGGAACCATAAAAGACACACTGGTTAAAGTACAAACAATATTTTGAGCTGCTGCATAAATTCCCCCGACACGCCCCATAATAACCGTTATTGCATTAAATCCAATGAATTCTATCATAACTGCAAGCGAAGCTGGAGTACCAACTTTTATTAAATCTCTATAATAGTTTTTATCCTTATGGTGTTTTATATTTACTTTCCTAAAACAATAGAAAAATAGCACAAATCCCATTAAATATCTTGTAATCAAACTTGCAACAGCCAAACCTCCAGCACTCATTTCAGGAATAGGCCCAAAGCCGAAACAAAATATTATATTCAAAAATAGGTTAACAAATATACAAATAACAGTTAATATATTAGGAAAAACAACAATTTCAAACGCCTGCAAAAATTCTTTTGTCGTAGTATGCAAATATGCTCCAAACGTAGAAAATGCCGTAATCCAAAAATAATCTTTAATCATTGGTATGAGTTTTTCTTCAAAACCCAACTTATCAATAAGCGGAATACAAGCAATGATTAAAATTGAAATAAAAACAGATAATATTGCCGCAAACTTCAAAGATGGATAAAAGTATTTCTCGGCCTGTTTCCCACTTCCCCTATAATTAGAAAGGATTGCAGAAATACTTCCTAAGATACCGTTTCCAAATATCATAATGCAATTAATAATCGCAGTTGCAAGACTTACAGCCGCCAGCGTATCTGTTGAATGGCGCCCAGCCACAATAACATCTCCAACACCTATTAATATAAAACCCAAATTTCCTAAGATAATGGGGCCTGCAATATTTGTAATATCTTTTATATAAAAACTTCGGACTAGCATAAGAATATTTTACTATAAAGAATTATAAATAAATTTATAAATATTAATTTTTATAAACAATTATTAAAAAAATAAAAAGTATGTCAAAATAGATATATTCAAATAGGAGGAGTAATATATGAAAGACAAAACTTTTTTGATGATACCGGGACCTACACCTGTGCCAGAATCTGTTATGCTGGAAATTGCTAAACACCCGATTGGACATCGGAGCTCGGAATTCTCCTCCATATTGAAAGAAGTTTATGAAAATCTTAAATATGTATTTCAGACAAAGAATGATGTTTTTATGTTTACTTCAAGCGGTACAGGAGCAATGTGTGCGGCATTAGAGAATCTTGTAAATGAAGGCGATAATGTTTTATCTCTTTCTCTCGGAAATTTCGGAAATCGCTGGGCAAAGATAGCTGAATCTAGAGGAGCTAAGGTTGAAAAGATTGAAGTTGAAGCTGGAGAAGTTATTGAGCCTGAGGCTTTGAGAAAAAGACTTGCGGAAGATAAAGAGAAGAAAATCAAAATAGTAACTCTTACTCATAGCGAAACTTCAACAGGGGCGGCTAATGATATAAAAACATTATGCTCAATTATAAGAGAACACGGT
>CALUSJ010000152.1 GCA_944323405.1 Candidatus Gastranaerophilales bacterium | reverse complement strand
AGAAAGGATGTTTTTTAGCGCATCTGCTTACAAGACCGCTCTTTTTCTTTTTGTTCTTCTCTGACCAGTAGTTAAAGAAATTGCATTTTACTACATCAAGATTTTCTTTTTCTGCAATAGCATAAAGTTTTTCATAAATTGTTTTATCTAAAATATCATCAGGCTCAAATACCGCAACAAATTCCCCTTTAGCTTCATCTAAACCGCGGTTTATTGTTTTTCCATAGCCTTCGTTGGGTTTATCAATGATTTTTATTCTTTCATCTTTTAAAGCGTATTGGTTTATAATTTCTAACGAGTTATCTGTTGAACCATCATTTATACAGATTATCTCGATATCAGCAAAACTCTGATTTATTACGCTATTCATTGCTTCACGTAAATATCTTTCTGCGTTATATATTGGTATGATTACTGATATTTTTGCCATTTTTATTTCTTTACCCTCATCTTATGCTTTAGCTCCTTTTGCAAGAACTGAGAAAAATGTTCCCTTCACGCCTCACACTTCACGCTTCACCTGCTCACTAAAGATCCATCACCTTAAACCGACTGCTTAAATCAGTTTCTAAACCTAAATACTTCATAGTATCCAAAACGCTGTTTTGGTTAAATAACCATTGAAGCATTGATAAATCACCATATGTTTTATAATAGTGATATCCAAAAGTTTTTCTTAAAGACGCTAATGAAATATCAGAATCCAAATTCATTTCTTTACAGACATCTTTAAAATTTCTATAAACAGTTGTTCTATCGATTCTTCTACCAAACCCCGACACAAAAAGCGGAGACTCTTCATTCTTGTTTGAGATTACTTTTGTTATCAGCTCTTGAATCTCTTTTGTTAATGGAATCCGCTTTGTAATCCCTGATTGCACTATTTTCAGACTATCTTTATTTTTCACATCACTTATATTCAATTCAAGAAGTTCATTCAGCTTTAATCCAGTATTTATTGCAAGTGTAAATAACAACAAATCTCTTGTATTATCATTCTTACGATAAAATTCTTTTATTGCTTCAAGAACTTCTTTTTCTTTTATGATGCTTCCAGACTCCATATAAAACTCCGTTATTCACCTTAATTTTCATTGTGGACTATAAACGACTCCAAACTAACAATATCTTAAATAAAAACTAAAGTCAATCAGAAAAAAGTATAATTTTTATAATCTTTTATTATGTCATTATGGCTCATAAACATTGGTTTTTGAGAGTTATGCTCCACAATGAAAATTAAGGACTGTATGAAGTTTTATTGTTTGTGAGTTTTTATATGCTACAATAGCTCTATCTTAGGAGAGTTTATGTATACTAGAAATAGTGAAAAACCAGAAAAGATTCTTGTTCGTGGTGCAAAAGTACATAATTTAAAAAATATTGATGTTGATATACCATTGAATAAAATCGTTGGTATTGCAGGAGTTTCAGGTTCTGGAAAATCGTCACTTGCTTTAGGAGTCTTATATGCGGAAGGTTCTAGGCGATATTTGGAAGCGCTTTCTACATATACACGTCGTAGAATGACTCAGGCCGCCAAAGCTCTTGTTGATGAAATTCTTTATGTACCAGCAGCTCTTGCACTCCACCAACGTCCAGGGGTTCCAGGTATCCGCAGCACTTTCGGAACAGGAACAGAATTATTAAACAGCCTAAGACTTATGTATTCACGGCTTGCAAATCATAGATGTCCAAATGGTCATTATTTAGAACCGACATTACTAGTTGCAGCTGGGAAAGAACTTGTTTGCCCTATTTGCGGGGAGCATTTTTATGCACCAGGAGCTGAAGAATTGGCATTTAACAGCCAAGGTGCATGCGAACGGTGCGGAGGAGTTGGAACAGTAAGGACTGTTGATGAATCAACTCTTGTGCCGGATGAATCATTAACAATAGATGAAGGCGCAGTACTTCCTTGGAATTCTCTTATGTGGTCGCTTATGACAGATGTATGTAGAGAAATGGGTGTAAGAACTAATGTACCGTTCCGAGAGCTTACAAAAGCAGAGCGAGAAATTGTTTTCCACGGGCCGGCTGAAAAGAAACATATTTTCTATAAAGCTAAGAATTCCAACCAAGCTGGAGAAATTGATTTTACTTATTATAATGCTGTATACACTGTAGAAAATGCGCTTAAAAAAGTAAAAGATGAATCTGGAATGAAGCGTGTTGAAAAATTTCTCAAAGAAGAGATTTGCCCGTCCTGTCATGGTACACGTTTGTCAGAAGCTGCTAGAGCACCAAAGCTTCTGGGGATTTCTCTAGATGAAGTTTGCAAAATGACTTTATCTGAGCTCATAGAATGGGTTTCAGGCGTTCCTTCTTCACTTCCTGAAAACATGCGTCCTATGGCAGAATCAATATGCGAGTCATTTCAAACATCAGCCCGCCGCTTGATGGATTTAGGATTAGGTTATTTATCATTAGATAGAGCCGCATCAACGCTTTCTACTGGAGAAAGACAGCGTATGCAGCTTGCCAGGTCAGTCAGAAACCGCACTACTGGAGTTCTTTATGTACTTGACGAGCCTTCAATAGGTTTACATCCTGCTAATATCAAAGGGCTTAATGCTGTAATGCGTGATCTTGTTGATGATGGTAACTCTGTTATTTTAGTAGACCATGACACACAGATCTTATCAGAATCAGATTGGATAATAGAAATGGGGCCGGATTCTGGTATTGATGGAGGTGAAGTGCTGGCTCAAGGCTCCATTCCTGAGATTGTTAAAAACTCTTTATCAAAAATCGGGCCCTTTTTAGCAAAAAAATCAAATCGACAAATCAGACCGCAAGCCAATAAACAAGAGATGTTCGCTCTTGGAAATATAAGACTTGAAACGGATTCTATCCATACAGTAAAACCTCTTGTTGTTGATATTCCCAAAAGCCGGCTTACTGCAATAACAGGGGTTTCTGGTTCAGGAAAAACTACATTAATATTAGAAAGTTTAATTCCTGCTTTAGAAAATATTATTTCTGGGAAAAATCTGCCAAAACATATTAAGAGTATACAAGCAGATGGTATCAAACAAATAAAACTTATTGACGCAACACCTATTGGAATAAATGTACGTTCTACAGTTGCCACTTATGCTAATATTCACGATGAATTAAGGAAAGTTTTTGCTAAAACTTCTGATGCTAAACAAGCAGGTTATAAAGCCGGAGATTTTTCATATAATACTGGTTCTTTGCGTTGTCCCACCTGTGACGGTACAGGCTCTATAAGCCTGGATGTACAATTTTTGCCGGATGTAGAAGTCCCTTGCCCAGATTGCAGAGGTGCAAGGTATTCAAACAAGGCAAAAAGTATAAAATATCACACAAAATCTGGTGAAGCATATTCTCTTCCTGAAATAATGGCTATGGATGTTAATCACGCACTCATTGCCTGTAAAGATTTAAACCCCGTAAGACAGCGGCTCCAAGTCTTAAAAGAGCTCGGTCTCGGGTATCTTACGCTAGGAGAAGCTACACCAAACCTCTCTGGAGGAGAAGCTCAAAGGCTTAAGCTTGCTTCTGAAATGGGAAAAAGACAAGAAGATTCTGTTTTTGTTTTTGATGAACCAACAATAGGGCTTCATCCTCTTGATGTCCATTCTCTGCTCGGAGTTTTTCAAAAACTTATTGAAAATCGTGCTACAGTTATAGTAATTGAGCATGATTTAGATGTTATAAGAAACGCTGATTATATAATAGATATGGGCCCCGGAGGAGGACTCGACGGAGGTTCTATAGTTTTCTCCGGCACGCCGAATGAAATCGTTTCTTGTAAAAACAGCTTGACTGGACAATTTCTAAAATAGATTTATTGTCCTAATTTTATCCCAGATAAATCATAGTATTCTTTTTGACCGTCTGGATTCGTTTTTTCTATTATTACTTGCCCATCCTTAATTATTTTTTTGACAGCTGTTTTTTTAGTTGAATTCATTTGGCTGCTATTAACAGAAGTTAAATCCGCAAATTCTTCAACAGCTTCCTTGAAATTCTTTTTAACTAACCAGTTTTCCGGCATTTCAAAATCATCTGCATCCGAATATTCGTTACTACTTACAACACTTAGCTGCATTATAACATCCATACTCATTTCACTGGTTAAATCATTAACCCTGTATTTAATATCATTTTCCCAAGAATTGAAATCCATTGCCAGCGCAGAATTTAAGTTTGATATCGCTCTATAGACTTGTACTCCTGTTTCTGATAATTTCGCAACTGCTTGTTCGTGCAAAATTATTTCTGCTATTGAAGAAACTCCTCGTATAATAGGCGGAATCTTGGCAACTTCTTCTAATTCTTCTGGATATTTTGCGGCATAGTCTTGATATGGCATCCCCAAAATTTCTTCGGCTTTTGCTTCAAATTTCTTTTGAGCTTCTACCTCAATAGGTTCAGCATCCGGGTTTCTATACCAGTTTTCAACCTGAGCCGTTACATCATTATACCTGTCTTCTAATTTTTGGTATTTTTCGGCAAGTTTTCCCAAATCATATTGAGGCAGCCTGTTAAGCAATATACCCGTTCCTGTTATTTCATTTGCAATTAGCAAAGTATCCAAATTGTGCGCCATTTCTAAAAACTCTTCGTTTGTAGTATTGCTTACTTTATTTGAAACATCAGCTCTTTCATCATCTGATAAAATATTTAAATAAGCATTCTTTATATCTTCATCCGAAACAGAGGTACTTTCAGAGGCTTTTGTACTCTTTTCAAAACCAAAGATTTTATTTACCTCTTCTTTTGTAACTTCGCCATTTTTGATTGCATCTTGAGCATAATCCATAAATAAAGAAACTTCTTGCTGACTGTCTAAATAAATTCCGTTTGAAGAACTTTCAGCTTTTTCATCCGCTAACTTTGCAATTTCAAGCAATTTTCCGCTTAACATAGTTAAATCAATTTTCATAAAATACATTCCTCATATTTACTTATATATCTATTAAGTATTTTGCTATTAAATAATTGCTAAAAATTTACAAATATTGTTACAAAACAAATTTAATAAACAATCATCAAAATGCACGTACTCCACAAAAAACAAAAAAGCGGGGTATGAATAAATCATACCCCGAAATTAAACTATCCGAAAATCTTTTCAGCAAGCGCCTTGAGTTTTTCAAAGTCATAGCCGGAGAATATTTCACCTTCCCAGGTATTATTGTTTTTATCTGTGTCATACTGTGCATAATTTTTTGAATATCTAACTTCTTCTGCATCAAAAGTAGAACCATCTGATCCTTTATTAGGTGTTGTATCATGTGAAATAAAAATGCCTGTTATTTCATCTTCTTTGTCATAATGAACCTCTATCAATCTGCCGTCAGGAAGCTTTGCTACTTTCCATTCACAATCAACATCTTCATAATGCCCGGATGTTATTTCCGGTTTTGGGTTCATGTTGGCGACTTCTGCAAGAAATCTGTTTGCTTCATCAAAAACTTTCTGTACTTTAGGTCGTTCGTTCTTATTGAAATTATTAACTTCGCCGACTTCTTTTTTATAAGCACGCATATCCTCATTATATTTATGGACTGTTCTATTATCTTGGTTTCTAATAAATTTTACCAGTTCATTAATTATAGCTTTCATTTGATCTAATGATAAATTTGAAGGATCATTTTGCTGGAAATATTGAGCAATAGGAATATTATTATCACCAGTTACAACACCATACTCACCAGCTTTTTGTATTAAAGGTTTAAGAACATACTCACAAACCTCTTTTTTATCAAAACCATTACCCATAAAGAAAACACCATCTATACGGTCTGCAATATCCGGAAAATGCTTACATACATATGCCACATTATCTTTTGTGATAGATTTTAAGGTTTCTCGATATTTATCTAGATTTTGTATTGTGGATTTGTCTGCAAAAGTATTATTTGCTTGTTTAAGGCTTTCTGCAACATTTTTACCGTCTGTTCTGTTTTTATTGATGGCATTTATTCTATTCTTGTCAGGCAGTCCTGTTGCTACTTCTTGTCTTGGAACAGTTACCTTTACACTTTCATAATCTTTCTGTGCCTGAGTTTTTCCAGTATTATCGGCTTCTTCGGCGGCACCTGCTTCTTCAGTCTTAGGCCCGTTAGAAGTTTCTCCTGCTGCTGTACTACCCTTGGCAGCACCTTCTGCAGAATCGGTTTTTTGTGCAGAAGCTTTATTCAGCCATTCTTGAGCTAGATCATTAACAGTTTTACCGGCTTTTTTAGCCTCACGTAATACATAAGTTGTGATAGAATTCATTGCTGTTTCTACATCTATAAATTCGTTAACGGTTTTGCCACCGTGTTCCTGCGCAAACGCATCCCAAACACTTTTCTCAATTTTTCCATCCTTTGTGCCGTCTGCAGCATCAAGTTTCTGCGCAATCTGACCGGCTAAGGTTTTGTTTAAAAGAGGATTTACTTCTGTCATTTTTGTAC
>CALUSJ010000151.1 GCA_944323405.1 Candidatus Gastranaerophilales bacterium | reverse complement strand
GTTTTAACAGCTTTAAAAATTAGTTTAGAATTGGTTTCTTTCGCAAAATTCGTAACAATGTTCGCACATTCTTGAACATTTCTCCCATTACAAATAGATGTAAATATCTTAGCTAATACCATAAAATCCCCTTACCTTTTTAGTAAATCTCGTGTATACTTCTATAAAGTTTTTGAAGAAACGAAAATTGCTCCTATCCTATCTATCCTATCCTATCCTATTCTATCCTATTAGGCATTCTAACTGAATTTTAGACTAACGAAATTCAAGTTTACAAAAGTTAATATTTATATTATTTTTCGCCATGTATTGAAATTATGTAAACTTTAGTTTACAATATAATTGTGAAAGAAATTTTATTTTACCAACACAAAAATAATAAAAGAAATTAATAATATAGTAGTTTTGCTTTTAAATGCCGGAGATAAAAAATTACAAAGCAATGACATTATAAAGGCTAAAGAATATTTAACAATATGGAGACAAAGCAATGACTAATTACAAAAACTCAATATCTATGGATGATGCTTTTGTTCAAGTATTTGAAACCCAAGAAGACTTAAAAGAATACTTGAGTTATGCTTTTGAACAATATATTGAAGATGGAAACTGTAATGTATTTTATCGAGCATTAGAACTTGTTATTAAATCAAAAGATTCAATGCAAGGTTTTGCAGAAAAAATAGATTTAAGCAGAACAAGTTTATACAATATCATAAACGGCAAAAAAGAGCCCAAAATTACAACATTAGCTAAGATTCTTAAAGAACTGGGGTTAACTTTAAAAGTTGCTTAAATAGTACTACAAAGCTCTTGAGCATTCAAAATTTAATAATAATGAATTAGATGTGCTTAAAATATTATTTCCAGAATTGTTATAATCTTTTAAAACGGTTTAGTTTGGTTCAATTTAGCACGAAGCTCTCTAAATCTTGCAATATCTTCTTGAGTTTTAGGAGACTCTCTGAATAATGCCTGAGATGTCGGATGAACCATTCTAATAGAATCCATATGGATTTCCAGAAACTCGTATCTTTTTGGAGGCTGGTTAGAGTTTTTTGCATATATTTCAACATTAACAACTGCTAAAAATCTACGGTTGGAGTCATTCAACAATTCGGTTAATTGTCTATTTGCTGCAACATTATTTGATACATAAACTGTACCCTTAATATCATCGTTGTCTGTTAAAATTATTACCTCTACAGGTATCATATCATTGTTTGCCATTTATCAACCTCTCTTAATATATAAATTTTATAACATTTCTTGCGGATTGTCTAGTGGTGAGGCAAAACTTAGTGTTTATGCTTTTTAACCCGGACTCCTTCAACCTCGTGAACATCTTCTGTTACCATAAAAGCCTTGGGATCAAGTGAATGCACAAGCTCTTTTAATTTTGCCATTTCAAACTTACTTACAACGCAATATGTTTGGATTTTTTCTTGTCTTGAATATCCGCCTAATGTTTTCATATAAGTAACACTTACATCAAGCTCTTTCATTATAGCTTCTCCAATTTCATGGTAATATTCGGAGAATATTCTCACAGATTTTGCCTTGTCTAAACCTTCAAGAACGGAATCAATGACTTTTGAAGCTATATAATAAGTTAAAATTGAATACAATGCTCTATCCCATCCAAACAGAAATCCGGCTCCCATATAGATGAAGAAATTAATAAACATCAGTAGTTCACCGACAGAGATTATTTTTAGTTTTTTCGACAGATTGATAGATACCATTTCAGTTCCATCTAAAGAAGCATTGTTTCTTAAGATTATCCCGACTCCAAGCCCTAAAATCAAACCGCCGAAAACGGTTGCTAACAATAAATCTTCTGTTGCTTGTCTTCCGTGTAAAACATTAGTAGCAACGGCAAGCATACCTGTAGCGTAAAATGTTTGAATGACAAATTTTTTCCCAAGAGTCTTAAGCGCCATTAAAACAAACGGGATGTTGATACAAAAGATAAGCAAACCTAAATTCCAATCTGTGATATATGAAAGCATCATTGAAACACCAACGACACCTCCATCAATAATCTTATTCGGGAGTAAAAACATTTCTAGGCCAACTGCAAAAATGAATGCACCAAATGCTAAAAAGAAAGCTTTAAAAATGATTTCTCTTGCTATTTCTCCCTTTGTTTTTTTTATTGGCTCGGCTTTTTTTCTTTTGGGAAAAAACATTCTTTACTATTCCTTATTTTTCATTATATTAAAAAGATTTCGTTTTTCTTGTTGTTCACTTTCAGGTTTTATACCCAAAATGGCTTCCAAATCGGATTTTAGAGTCATTAAATCTTCATATTTTTTAAGGATTCCATCCAGACAAATAGAAACATCTCCTGTTTCTTCCGAGACAACAAGACAAGCAGCATCAGAAACTTCTGACATTCCGATAGCGGCTCTATGTCTTGTTCCATATTTCCAGCTTAGTTTTGGGTCTTCTGTTAATGGAAGCAAAACTCCGGCTGAGTGGATTTTGTTATTTTCAACCACCATAGCTCCATCGTGGAGCGGTGTATTAGGATGGAAAATCGTAAGTATAAGTTCTGCTGAGATTAAGGCGTCTATTCTTGTTCCAACATCAGAATATACACCTGTTCCCATCTCTTTTTGAAAAACTATTAATGCTCCTGTTTTTGTTTTTGTAAGATATTTTACGGCTTCTATAATCTCTTTTATTACATCAATTTCGGCTTCATTTGCCTTATAAGGTCCAGGAGTAAAAAATGTTCTTCTAATAAACCCGGGTTGTCCCAAATATCCCAAAAGCCTTCTGAGTTCTGGCTGGAATATGACGATAAGACTTAATGCAATCAATGTCACAAGAGATTTTAGAAATACTCCCAAAATCTGTAAATTAATTAAAATAAGTATTTCACTTATTATCCAGGCGAAAACCAGAAATAATAGGCCTTTTACAAGTTTTTCAGATTGAGTATTTTTTATAAATTTTTGATAGAAAACAAGAAGAATTGCTACAATAAATAGAACCTCAAGGATGTTAACCCAATTAAGCGACCACTGAATCGGACTTAAAACATCTTGAATTAAGGAAATTATAGCGTCAGTCATTCTTTTTTAACCTATCGGGAATACAATCTTTACTAATGAGATCATCCAACGTCTCTCTATATATTATAATATCAGAATGAGAATTATTTACAAGTACCATAGCAGGTTTTTCTACACGGTTATAATTGGATGCCATTGAATAGTTATAGGCGCCTGTATTAAATACGCATATAATATCTCCGGCTTCGAGAGGCGGAAGTTCAATGTTTTCAATTAATATATCTCCGCTTTCGCAGAACCTTCCCGCAAGAGTGACGGTTTCGGTTTGTGAGTGGTTAAGTTTATTAACTACTTGAGCGGTATATTTTGCTTGATACATGCTAGGGCGCGGGTTATCAGCCATACCGCCGTCAACAGCTACATATTTTTTCCCCCCCGGAACAATTTTTGAGCTGCCAGCTTTATATAAAGTTACTCCAGATGGTGATATAATGCTCCTGCCAGGCTCTATATAGATTGTAGGAATTTCAAGAGCATATTTATGCATAGCTTCAGTAACAGCTTCAGCTAAAATAGAAACTGATGGCGGGTTGTCAGTGGTTGTATATCTTACTCCAAGCCCTCCGCCTATATTCATTTCTTTAAGTTCTATTCCATGTTGTTTCTTTATTCTTGAAATTTCTTTAATCAAAATCTCTACTTCGTCATAATAACACTGAGTTTCAAATATTTGAGAACCAATATGTGCGTGCAACCCTTTTAGATGAAGGTTTTTGTATTCTGATTTGATTAAACTAATTATCTCGTCTATTTGGGTTAAGTCAAATCCAAATTTAGAATCTGTCTGGCCGGTTTTGATATAATTATGAGTATGACATTCTATTCCCGGCGTAATCCTTAGTAATATTTCAGCAGTTTTATTTTTTTCTGAGGCAATTTCGTTTAATAAACAGGCTTCGTAAAAATTATCTACAGAAAATCTTCCGACTCCGTATTCAAGTGCAAGCTCTATTTCTTTTTTTGACTTATTATTTCCGTTAAAGAGCACTTTTTTCATATCAACGCCGGATTTATACACAGTATAAATTTCACCTGCTGATACTGTATCAAATCCAAAACCTTCTTCGTCCAATATTCTAATGATTGCAGATGTACAAAGCGCTTTGCAAGCATACATCATTTTTATGTTTTTGTAGTCTTTGAATGCTGTTTTGTAACTCTTGCATATACCTCTTAAGGTGGCTTCATCAATAACATATAAAGGCGTGCCGTATATCTTAGCTAATTCCGCTAAATCACACCCCCCGATTGTTAAATTATTTCGTTCTTCTGTTGTTATGGGTTTGATTGATTGATTCTCGCTCATAATATTCCTTCTATTTTAGTAAATTTTAACAAAACTCCAGAAGGTTTACAAGTTGTAATCTAAATATTGCTGCTTGATTCTTTCTATCCAGCACGACGCATTAGATCCGAAAGCTTTACATCTTTATTTTTGATAGATGGTTCGCTTTTTTTGACAATAGCAGGCTCCTTGAGCTGTGACAAGCCGATTCTTTGAGGCTCTTTTTCAAATATTAATATTTTGTGCATTATTATTTCTAGTAAATTCATGATAGTCTCCTTAAAAAATATTATACAGCATTTTTTCCTTCGCTTATCATACATTAAAACTATTTTTTATTCCAAATTCATTATACCTTATGTTATGATATCATTATACAATAACAGGGATAAAGATTTGAATACAGGTTTTTATGCAGATTTAGACACAAATTTTTATGAAGCTTGTGAAATGTGCGGCAAAGAATTTTCGCATGCCGAACTGATTGAAATGCTGAAAGCGGGCAATATTCCGCAAAAACAAATAGCTGCACTTAAACTGGATGGTATATTTTCTTCGGATGATGCAGATGCTCTCGTTTCTAATCTTACAGGATGTGATGGCAAAATTAGAGAAGCCGCTGCTCTTAAGATTTATCAGATTTTATGTGATGAAAAATTCCAAAAATGTTTGTTTAATTATCCCGAAATATTTGCCGATGCGACGATTGATATAAATGCTAATATTTGCCGACTCGTTGTAGATTCTGCTTTTTTGATGAAAGATGTGGAAAATTTTGCGCAGATTTATACTGATAAAGTTCTAAAGTTTACATTTGAAGCCCTTAAGGAGCTGGATAACTTTATTTTCCGTGATAAAAAATATGTTATAAATAAACAATTGTTTAAACTCTATTGGTGCCTTGAAACTCTTAAAAATTTTTATCCATTTGTGAAAGAAGATGTATTAAAAGAAATTTTGTATAAGTGTTCAGAACAAAAAGAATATACAATAAGAGAAAAAACAGCCCAAATACTGGCTGTAACCAATATTTTCCCCGAACTCAAAAATAAACTTATGGATGACGAAAATTACTACGTGAGAGCAGCTTTTTTAGCATAGTTTTATTTATTTTATAAAAATTATAGTCCACAATTTTAATTGTGGTGCATAAAAACTGAAATGCTTTATTTATAGCTAAAAAGACTTGTGTTTTTCTAAAATTTAACATTTTGTAAATTCGGTTGACTTGAGATTATGTTTAGGATATTCTTGGGTT
>CALUSJ010000150.1 GCA_944323405.1 Candidatus Gastranaerophilales bacterium | reverse complement strand
TCGTCCTCGCAATGACACCACACGGCTTGACCTAAACCCTAAAATGCTCCCTTCACCCTTCACGCTTCACGCTTCACCTATTAACTAGTCACTAGTCACCCTCAACCCTTTAGTTTTTGTCAGGCGTTGCCTGACCTACTACTCTTATTTACCCCTTCCCCCCCTCACTAAAAACACGAGCCGGATATTTCTACCCGGCTCGCATCATTTTCATACCAACTATTCTTCCAGTATATCTCTTTTCCAAACCCATCCTCTACTGAGGCAGATTTGTAGTCGCTCCATCAAGAACCTTTTCTTCTCCCGGCAATGATTTTATATCTTCTGTATCATCAGGAGCTGTGTGGGCATATAATCTCAGGCTCAGCTTTGATAATAAGATAGTTTTGTCTTTATCATATGGTTTTACATCCAGTTCGTTAATCTTTATATAGTATGGGTACTGATACAAGTCCTGAACCAGTTTTCCGAGATTAACATAGTTGGAAACCAATTCCATATTAACATCACATACAAAGTAAACATCTTTACCAAATTTTACAAAAGCATCTGTCTCTGGGTTATAAACGTAATCAAGTGATTTAATTTTTATAGAATTAGAGTTAACCATCTCTATAACATCGCTGTACAGCGTGAAAAATAATGTATCTTCACCCAATTCAGCCTCTACAGGTGAATATATTTTCTTTTGCGAAGTTATGATCGAATCTTTTATTTTCTTAATCTTTGCTTGAACAATCTTAAGTTCGTTCTCTTTCTTTGATAACATTTCTTGTTTTTCAGTAATCGTACCTTCAAGCGTTTCTATTTCTTTTACTTTAGGCATAATAAGCTGATAAGCGCCGAATATAAGAAGTGCCAGTGCTACACAAAATCCGATTATCCCAAAATATTTTTTTTGTTTATCCATTTTTTGAATCCTCTATTTAATATCTTCCATACCTTCTGGTAAGTCAACTAAATCACCTTTGTTGCCGCTTTTTTTCAAATCGTTTTTAGAAACTTCAGGTTCATCTGATATTCTAAACTCGTAAAAGTCAGCATTCAAAGAAGTTAAAATTGAATCGGTATCGAATTCAGCGCCTTCACTGCTTTCTATGACTTCAGGTTTTGAATTGGTTGCCAAACCTAATTTTTGAAGCTTTATATCAGAATTTGGATTATAATCTTTTATGCTTCTAAAGAATGCATAAACGCTTTCAAGATTGTCTGCTTGCCCTTCTATTGTTGTTTTTTCCGATAGTTTCAGGTGTGTTAACCATAATTTTTTCGGGATTTCTGTTCCAACAATAGTATAATAAGAATAAATATTTTTGTTATGTCCTAAACCAACTCTTATTTCATCGCCTTCATCAAACAAATCAGCCGATATATCGTTGTTTTCTTTTAAGAATTTATCAATCGAAGCAATTTTCTGATCTATTTCAGCAATCGTATTGTTGTGGGTGTTAATAATGTTTGTAAGATATAAATACCCGAAGACAGTTGGTACGATGATTAGTATTGCCAGAGGAATAAATAATTTGATAAGCGTTTCTATAGACAGAACGATTCTTCTGCCTGCAAACATAAACTCCGGCGGCTGTTCGTTTATATAAATATCACCAAGCGTTTTGTTATACAAGTTGAAATTAACCTGTGTTAACGGTAAAAAGTCTTGGTAAATCGCAGTACCTATTATATCCAGAGATATTGTAGGAGCAAAGCTTTCGTCAACGCTCGGTGCAATATCCATAAACGCTTCTTTAGAGTAGCTGTTTGCTTCTTGGTGGATAATAGGTGCCGAATAAGTAAGCTTGCTTGCCAATAGTTCTGCGCTTATTATGTTTGTTTTTGATACAACACATAGATATTTAGACGGCAGGTTTTTCAAAACAGGAGTTACTGTATTAATAACTGTAGAATAGTTTTCAGCGTCTCCCAATACAGCACCAATGCTAATCTTTTCTTCAAAAGAATCAACATAATTTCTTCCGCTCATCGAAATAATACGGCAGCAGAAACTTTCAACTATCATTAAAATCCAGTTAACATCCGGCTCAACATTAATTCTTTCTTTAAGTATTAATGCTCTTAACACAGAGTTTATGGACTCATCAATTGCAATAAGTTTATAGCCCCATTCCTTAAGGCTCATTGCGATTTCGATAAGCTGCGACTTTTGAGCTGCTATATATGCAATTTTATTAAATTGTATTGTTGAATTAGGCATCAATGTAGCACTAATTGCTGGTTCTTGTTCCCCAAACAACGGGTTTTCAGCCAAATCTTCATCTATGGCTGTTGTTAATTGTGCCTCATCTAATGCTGCCGGATAATCATTAACCTTAAATACAACTGTAGGAATATTTAAAACAATCTCTGCACCTTTCGGAATTTGTAATTCCGAAAAAAGTTCCTGCAATGATTCTTTAAATATGTCTATATCCGAAATTTCACGTTTATTGATATCGTATTCTAAAGGTCTTACGCCGTATCTTAAAACGGTTTGGCTTGCAAAATCTATCTGTGCGACCTCTAATCCTGTCTCAGGAGTCACAGATACGCCAACTACAATGCTCTTCTTTAATAAACTCATGTTTGTTTCTTCCTATTTTTTTTTATTGTACAATAAAACTTAAATTTTGTACACAGGATAAATAGATGAAAAATTTAGTTAATGAAATAAAACGGTTAAAAGAAGAGAAAAACGCAATAATATTAGCTCACAGCTATCAAAATATCGAAATTGATGAAGTAGCTGATTTTGTTGGCGACTCACTATACTTAAGCCGTCAGGCTGAAAAAACAAATGCAGATATAATAGTTTTTGCAGGAGTGTATTTTATGGCGCAAACCGCAAAAATAATATCTCCAGCTAAAAAAGTTTTGCTGCCAAACTTAAACGCAGGATGTTTGATGGCTGATATGATTAACCATGAACAGATAGTTAGTTTTAAGAATAAATATCCGGGTGTCCCGGTTGTGTGTTATATAAACTCGACCGCTGAAGTAAAAGCGGAATGTGATATTTGCTGCACAAGTTCAAATGCATTGGAAATCGTAAAAAGTCTTAATACTTCTCGTGTTTTATTCGTGCCTGATGCTAATTTAGGCAAGTGGGTAGAAAAACAGCTTTGCGGCGTAGAAGTTATTACATATGACGGCAACTGTCCTGTCCATCACAATATCCAGAAGACAGATATAACTAATGCCCGCCAAAAGTTTCCTGATGCAAAAATCCTTATACATCCTGAATGCAAGCCTGAAGTCAGCGAGTTAGGGGATTATGTTGGAAGCACGAGCGGCATTATTGATTATGTTAAGAAATGTAAAGAAAAGCAATTTGTAATTGTTACAGAAAAAGGTGTTTCGGACAGGCTCAAGCGGGATTATCCTGATAGAGAATTTATATTGATAAGAGATAATATGTTGTGTGAAAGCATGAAACTCACTACGCTTGAAGAAATATGGCATGCTCTTGAGTATGAAGTTAATGAAATCAGTTTGGAAGAAGATGTCAGAAAACGGAGTTCTAATTGTATAGATAGAATGTTAAAGGTATCGGTATAATGGAAAGTGCTGTTATATACGGGAAAAATGCGGTAATAGAAGCTCTGGAAGCGGGGGAGCGTGAATTTAATAAAATTCTGATTTCTCAAACCTCAAGGGCGGATGTTAAAATTGAGAGAATAAAGGAGCTTGCAAGAGAGCAGGGGATTATTTTCCAGTTTGTAGCGGTGCAAAAGCTTAACCAGCTTGTGCCTGATGGCAGGCACCAGGGGGTTATTGCACAAATTTCGCCTGTAAGATACATGGATTTAGAGGATTTTATTCAGAATATCGGCGGAAATATTGTTATACTTGATGGTGTTGAAGATTCTCATAATGTAGGTGCAATAATAAGGACTGCTGTATGTGCAGGGATTAGGGGGATTATTTTGCCTTCACGCCGCGGTGTTTTGATTAATTCCACGGTTGAAAAAACGAGTGCTGGAGCGGTTAATCATATTTCTATAATCAAAACAAATAGTCTGGTTGGCGCTGTACAAAAGTTAAAAGAAAACAACTACTGGGTAATTGCTTCTGACCATCATGCAAAAGATAATTATTATGATATTGATTATTCGGATATGAATTTTGCACTAATTATGGGTGCGGAGCATGCCGGGATATCTAAATCATTATTAAAACTTGCGGATTTTAAGATTAAGATTCCAATGTTAACAAATTTTAACTCTTTAAATGTTTCTAATGCTGCTGCTATAATATTATTTGAAAGTGTTAGAGAAAAGGTGAGGCGTGAGGCGTGAAGGGTGAAGCGGGCAATATAAAATTCAATAAGGTGAGGCGTGAAGCGTGAAAAGTGAAGGGGGCGGAATAAGTGAATAGGTAAATAAGTTAATAAGTGAATAAGGGCGTAGAGCAAGCAATGCCTGACTTCCTGTCATTGCGAGGACGATTAGGACGAAGCAATCCAGCTGATTAATAACTATTACATTTTGATCTAAAATACAAAAATATTAAAGTTGAGGTGACTAGTGAATAGTGAGTAGTGAATAGTGAATAGTGAATAGTGAATAGGTAAACAAAGTGGTGTCATTGCGAGGACGATTAGGACGAAGCAATCCAGCCGACTATTAACTATTACATTTTTATCTAAAATACAAAAATATTAAAGTTTAGGGGACTAGGGAATAGTGAATAAGTGAAGGGTGAAGCGTGAAGAGTGAAGCGGGCGTTATAAAATTCAATAAAGTGAAGAGAATCCGAATTGGTACTTAATTCTTCATATATTACAAGATAAAGGAATATAACTATGACAAAAAAGAGCGAAACATTAAACATAATGGCAGACGATATATCTGATGAAGGCGTTGATTTTAATAGTATTGAAGCTATTGAGGATGACGATGATGATTCGATTGCAATTGAAGAGCCTAAAACACAGGAGAGTTTGTCATCAGTTAATTCGGATGATTCAGTCAGGATTTACTTGCAGCAGATAGGAAAAATTCCTCTTTTGTCAGCCAAAGAAGAGCTTGAAGTCGCTAAAAAAATCTATGAGACTCATAGTGAAATAGCAAGAAAAGTGCTTATTAATGCTAATTTAAGGTTAGTTGTAAGTATTGCAAAAAAATATATTGGAAGAGGGCTTTCTTTTCTGGATTTAATACAGGAAGGAAATATGGGATTAATCAAAGCAACAGAGAAATTTGATTATACAAAAGGTTACAAATTTTCGACTTATGCAACCTGGTGGATACAACAGTCTATCACTAGGGCAATTGCGGATAAGGCAAGAATCATAAGGCTTCCTATTCATTTAATTGAATCGATTAATAAAATAAAAAAAGCTACGATGGATTTAACAACAGAGCTGGGCAGAATTCCTAACAAGCAGGAGATTGCTGATAAGATGGGGATTAGTGTTAACAAGTTGACTTCAATCATAAAATCTACTCAATCTACAATAAGCATTGATACACCTACAGGTCAGAAAGATGATTCAAACAAAATAATAGATTATATAGTTGATGAGTCAACTATTGCGCCGGATTCTCTTGTTTCACAAGAAAGCATGCTTGATGATATAAAGAACATGCTTGACCAATTAAGCCCGAAAGAAAGAGATGTTTTGATATTGAGATTTGGTCTAAATAATGACGGCAATAAAAAAACCCTTGATGAAATCGGTTCTATCTATGGTGTTTCTCGTGAAAGAATAAGACAAATCGAAAATCGGGCAATTTCTAAGTTAAAAAAATTGTGTAAGAATAAGAATTTGACATCAGGGTTAAAGAATTACTTTGGGAATTAAAATAGATATAAACAGAGGAAAGAATGGCTGATATAGATAGAATCAATGAATTGGTTGCTGATAAGAATTTTGATGAAGCACGTACGCTTTTGGATAGTGCATTAAAAGAAGAGCCAAATAATGTAGAGTTGATAAAGCTTTCTGGTTTAACGTATGTGAATCTGGAGGATTGGCAAAATGCAAGAGCCGATTTTGAAACGGTTGTAAAATATTATCCAGAGGATGCGACATCTTGGTTTTATTTGGCAAATTGTTATAACAAGCTTGGTGATTTAATTTCTGCAAAGAATGCTTATATAAAAGTAATAGATTTGCGCTCTGAATACAAAGAGGCTTATAGCAGTTTATGTGTTGTATTAATGCGTCTTAACGAGCTGGAAGAGGCTATAAAATATGCAATGGCTGCAAATGCTGTTATCCCGGATGATTATATTTTTGATTTTGTAATAGGAACGGCTTATATGAAAATCAAAAAATTTGCAGAAAGTATAGAGCCATTCAAGCGTGCTTTAGAAAAAGAGCCTGATAATTTAGGGGTATACAATAGCTTGGGAACAGCTTATATGGCTGTGGGGAAAAGTGATGATGCTATAAGGTGCTACAATAAAGCATTAGAATTAAATCCTGATTCTCCAATGGCTTATTATAATTTAGGTTCAGCCTATCAGATTCAGCAGAACCACGAAGAGGCCTGCAAATATTTGGAAAAAGCGGTTGATTTGGATAAAGAGGATGAGGTTTTCAAATCGACTCTTGGGATGTCAAAAGTGAAGCTTGGAAAATTTTCAGAAGCGGCTGAGATTTATAAAACGCTGCTTATTCAGCATCCTGAAAAAGAGAATTACAAATATAATCTTGTAACTTGTTATGAAGCAATGGGTGAGCTGCAAACGGCTATTAGTATGCTTGAGAGTATGGTTTATTTAAACCAGAAGTTTATGCTTCCGGCTCAAAAACTTGCAAGTCTTTACATAAAAACGAATCAACTAAGTAAAGCTAAAGATATATATGATAAAATTCTTCTAAAGAACAATCCAAGTTCGGAGATTCTGCATCAGTATGCAATTTTATCTTCAAGCCTGTGTGATACAGATACGGCAGAAAGAATCTTAAAAAAAGTTATTAAAATGAACCCGAATATTGCGAAGGCGCATAAAGATTTGGGGATAATATTTTTAAACAAAAGACTTTTTGATTATGCAGAAGACGAGTTTAAAACTGCACTAAAGCTTGCACCGAATGATTTTGAGATAATTTTTGAATATGGCAACTTTTTGTATTCCATCTCAAAAAATACAGAAGCAGAAAGATATTATATGGAAGCTTTGGAACTCAGCCCCGATAATGTTCTGGTGCTTACTTTTATAGCTCTGAACAAACTTATTTTAAATCAGCTTGACAGTGCAAAAGATTATATTTTGAAAGCTATAAAACTTAATCCAGAGCACGAATATATCCAGTTTTGTGCAGGCAGGATTTTGTATGCAAGAAAAGAATATGAAGAAGCTAAACACTATCTAATCCGTGCGATGGAACAAAATCCAGATATAGAAACTCAAAATATGCTTGCTCTAACATATTATGAACTTGAAGAATATGATTCAGCTATAAATATATTTAAAAACTTATTATCTAAAAAGCCTGAAAATATATCACTTTTAATGAGCTTGGCAAAATGTTACGAGGGACTTAAGGATAACGATAAGGCGCTTGAGTATTTGGATAAACTAGTAACAATTTTCCCAGAAGATGAAGAAGCTCAAGAAATGATAAGAAAACTTTCATAAAAGATGTTTTGTGAGACAATGCTTGGTTTAAAGCCGGATTTTCGGGTTATTTTATTTTATGGTAATATTATTTTATGGAATTAAATTTAGATAGTATCATAAAACCTGCCGGGAAAATTCTCCTTTTGTCTCATATGAATCCTGATGGAGATACATTGGGTTCTATGTGTGCAATGTACAGCATGATTTATAATAGATTCAAGAAAAAAGCGGATATGAGTGTTGTTTCTAATATCCCGTATAATTATAAGTTTTTACCCAACATCGATAAAGCCGAGAGATATTTTGATAAATCGCTTGTTTATGATGTTGTTATAACGCTTGATGTTGCTGCAATTGACAGGGTTATGGATTCTAAAATCTTTTTTGATAAAGCGAAATGTACGGTTAATATTGACCATCATAAAACAAATCCTGGATTTGGCAATTATCAGCTTATAAAACCCGACGCAAGCTCTTGCGGAGAAGTTTTGCATTATTATTTTAAGGATAATGGCTGGGATGTTGATAAAGAATCAGCGGTTTGTTTGTATACTGCTATAATGACGGATACAGGCAATTTTAGGTTTGAGAACACTTCTGCTTCTGCATTAAGGGCTGCGGCTGATTTGGTTGATGCGGGGGCTAATCCGAATTTTATATACAAAAAATGCTACGAGACAAAAACAAAAAATCTTGTTATGTTTCAAAACTATTGTATAAATAAGGCTGTATTTTTAGCGGAAAATAAAATTGCTTACACTACGGTTTATAAAAAAGATTTGGAAAAATTTTCAGCAGGTGACGATTATACTGATGGGCTTGCCGAGACTCTCCGGGCGATTGATACAACAGAAGTTTCTTTTGTGGTAAAAGAGGTAGATACAAGATTAACAAAAGTTTCTATGCGCAGCAAAAAAGTTGATGTAGCTGAGATTTGTTCGTCTTTTGGCGGCGGCGGTCATACTTTTGCCGCAGGTTGTACCATAAAAGCCGGTGTGGATGAGGCTGTTAAAAAAATATTGAAAGAAATTGAACTGTGAAACGTACTTTTAGAACAACAAAAAATGTTATAAAATCTGTTATAGAGCACGATTATTTCGGCATGGCGTCCGAAATGGGGTTTATGCTTTGCATAGGAATTTGTCCGTTTATTTTGTTTTTGACTGCGCTTTTTGGATACATGGGCAAACAAAACTTTATGCAGCCTATATTTGTATTTATGCAGAGTATCATGCCTCAGGATGTGTTGAATGTTGTTAATACTGTTTTAAATGAGGTATTTTTCTTCAAAAAAGGCGGCTTGGTTGCGGTTTTGGGATTTTGTATAACTCTGTTTCTTTCTACAAATACTGTTGCGATTGTTGCTAAAGGGTTAAATAGGGCGTACAAAGTAAAAGAAACCAGAAACTTTTTGTATTCAAGACTCCTGGCTTTTATAATGGTGTTTGTGAGTACGCTTGTATTGTTCTTGAGTATTACTCTGATTGTATTTGGGAAAGTGATTATTAAATTTTTAGTTGCGTATATTGGCATGACACAGCATTTGGCAAACATAATGTTATTTGTCCGCTGGCCGATTGCGTTTTTGACCTTGTTTATAATGGCATATTTAAGTTATTATATTCTGCCTGACTTGAGCGGTAACGAAAAACTCAGAAGACATAGCGCTTTACCGGGTTCAATATTTTTCTGTATTTCTTGGCTGCTGGGCTCTTGGCTTTTTTCTGTTTATATTAACAATCTACATACCTACAACTTTGTATATGGCACAATTGCAGGGTTTGCGGTTATGATGATGTGGCTTTATTACACTTCTATTTTAATTCTAATTGGCGGTGAAATTAATTATCAGATGTTTGTTAAACTCGAAAGGTGTGAAGCGATAAAAGCCAAAAGGAGTAAAGAGGTAGAAAAAAGTGATAATCAGGTATAGGGAATATTTAAATTTTCTGGATAAAGAACTTGAAAAAATGTTTAGTGCTCAAAAACCTTTTATAAAATGTAAAGAGGGCTGTGCTTATTGCTGTAAAGAAGGTGAGTATCCTATATCTGAGCTTGAGTATATAAATCTGATGTTTTATTATAATGAGCTGGAGGATTCTATAAAGGATAGGGTTAATGAAAATATTTCAAACCTATTAGAAAAATCTCGTGAAAAAATGTATGAATGCCCGTTTCTTGTGGATAATCGCTGCGCAGTTTATCCTGCACGTGCTATAATTTGCAGGGCTTTTGGGCTTATTTCGTATGATGATAAGGGCAAAAAACGTATTCCTTTTTGTGTTGACCTTGATTTGAATTACTCAGATGTGTATGATAAAAAATCGCATAAACTTATCGGCAATGCATCTGATGGTACGGAACCGGCAGCTTTTAATATTGACAGAAAGTTTTTAAGGAGCTCCAGGATGGAACGAGAGTTTGATATATATTTTGGAGAGGACAAACCTTTGGTAGAGTGGCTGGAAGAGGAGATGTTATAGGGATTAGGATAAAAAAAGAAGGACAACGAATTCGTTATCCTTCTTTTTTTATTATTATCTTTATTAAACTACACAGCATATACAGAAACTTGTTTTCTATCACGTCTGTGTGGTTCAAATTTAACTTGGCCGTCAATAAGCGCAAATAGTGTATCATCAGAGCCGATACCTACATTGTTACCGGGATGAATTTTTGTTCCTCTTTGGCGAACAAGAATATTTCCGGCTTTAACAATTTCACCGCCGAATTTTTTAACGCCTAATCGCTTCGCTTCCGAATCACGGCCGTTACGGGTTGATCCCATACCTTTCTTATGTGCCATTTTTATTTCTCCTTTAAATTAACTTTTTTACTATTTTCAGTTCACAAACTATTCTGCAACTTCTGCTGTTTCGGTTTTTGCTTTTGCAGCAGTAGTTCTGATTTTGTTAATCATAACTCTTGCAAAACCTTGTCTATGACCTTGTTTTTTTCTGTAGCCTTTTTTAGGTCTTTGTTTGAAAACGATAATCTTTTTTGCTTTATCGTTTTTAACTATTGTACCTTCAACTTTAGCATTAGCTACATAAGGCTGGCCGACTTTAGATTTTTTGCCGTTAACTATCATAACGACTTTATCAAAAACAACCTTGGCATCTTTTTCAGCACCTAATAATTCGACGTCTACATAACGTCCTTCTTCTACTTGGTATTGTTTACCGCCTGTTTCGACTATTGCGTACATTTTGTACTTCCTTTCTTTTTTTGAGGAATCGTAGGGAGGGAATAAATAAATCTTTATTTTTTATTCCAAAGCCTTTTTTAAGATTTCGGCATGCCTTTTCTTGCTTGCATTCTTAATCGATATTGGCTTTTTCCGCCCATTTAGACACGATTAACCTATCTACTACTATTTATTTATAATCATTTAAACACAATATATTTCATACTGTCAAGGGATTTTATTTAAATTTGTTTACAATTAATATACATTTGCGTTATACTTAAATTATGATAGATGATGAAAAATATATGCGTATGTGTTTTGCACTTGCAAAACAAGGTCTTGGTAATGTCTCGCCAAATCCATTGGTAGGATGTGTAGTTTTGGATAAAGAGGGCGATATTGTCAGCAAGGGTTATCATAGTAAGTATGGTGAAAACCATGCTGAGAGGGATGCTCTTATGAGAGTAAAGTATGATGATACAGTGGGCGGAACATTGTATGTAAACTTGGAACCATGTTCTCATTACGGAAAGACACCGCCGTGTGCTGATTTGATTATTGAAAGAGGTATCGCCAGAGTTGTTATTGGCATGAGGGATATTAATCCTCTGGTTGATAGTGTTTCAAAGTTTAAAGAGGCCGGGATAAAGGTTGATTTTGTTTTAGAAGAAGAAGCCAAGTTTTTAAACAGAGCTTTCATAAAAAACATGACCCAGAAACTGCCGTATGTAGTTATTAAAACGGCTTGTACAATGGATGGAAAAGTTGCGGTCAACTCTGGGGATTCTAAGTGGATAACATCGCCTGAATCAAGGGCTGAAGTTCGTAGAATGAGAAACGAGTTTGATTGTATTATGACTTCTTCTAATACAGTTATTGCTGATAATCCTAGTATGAAGCACAGGTTCAAATGCGTACTGGATAAAGATTTGAAGACTGATAAAGATGCTCAAATATACCAGCAAGGGAAAATTTATATTGCATCTAAAGAAAATACTACAATAAAAGATGGTCAGCTGGACTTAAAATCTTTGTTGTTGGATTTGTATAGCAAGGGAATTTGTTCTATTTTTGTTGAATGCGGCGGGACTTTAGCGGGTGCATTGGTTCGTGACGGTCTGGCAGATGAGGTTTATCAATTCATTGCTCCAAAAATCATGAATGACAATTCTGCCATAAGCTGTTTTAACGGGGATAAAATCGGAAGAATTTCATTATGCAGGAATTTTGATATATACAAAGTCAAACAAATAGGGCCAGATGTTCTTATCAAATATAAACGCAAAACGAATTAATGAGTTAGCTAAATTAAAGACTGTTCAGGGTTTTGGGTTATTAAGTTAAAACAGAACGGCGTTTTTGCTGGATGCAGACAAATCTTTTTTGATTTCCTGGTACAAAACTATTCCGCCCATTAGCGAATAAATATTATTAAACCCGTTTTGTTCTAAAATTCTTGATGCAATATAGCTTGTATGACCAGTATTGCAGAATAAAACTACTTTTTTGTCTTTAGGAATTTCATCTAAACGTTTTCTTATTTCGCTTATTGGGATGTTAAGCGCACCGTGAATCGTTTTAGCTTCAAAGACTTCTTTGGGTCTTACATCAATCAAATAAACATTTTCCATATCTTCAAAAAACGCAGGTTTTACAAACCCTCTCAAGATATTGTCTGCATTCATTCCTAAAATATTAACGGGGTCTTTTGCAGAAGAATAAGGCGGAGCGTAACATAACTCGCTATCCAAGAGCTCTTGAATACTGCCGTTATTTCTCATTACAGAAGATATAACATCGATTCTTTTTTCAACACCATTCTTGCCAACAGCTTGTGCGCCGAGAATTACTCCCTCAGGTGAAAACAATAGCTTAAACATAATCTGGCAGGAATTCGGATAATAACCGGCATGGTCACGTCCGAAAATAATCGTTTTCCAATAACTAATCCCTTTTGCCTTAAGCTGTTTTTCGTTGTTTCCGACAGAAGCCGCAGTAAGGTCAAATACTTTTAAAACAGAAGAACCCAGAGAGTTTTTGTAAGTAGATTTACCCCATTTATATTTACCCCCTGTGTATTTACCCCCGCAAATATTGTCCGCAATAATCCTTCCCTGTCTGTTGGCCGGCCCTGCAAGCGGAATGAGCGTATTTTCACCCGTTACAAAATCCTTGATTTCCACCCCGTCGCCGCCTGCGTAAATATCAGCACAAGAGGTTTCCATATATTCGTTTACAATAATCCCGCAGTTAACCTCAAGTCCTGCTGATTTCGCCAAACCTAATTCCGGCCTTACACCGATTGCCATTATTACAATATCAAACTCAACCTCTCTTGAGGAATTAAGAATAATCCTGTTTCCTCTAAATTCTTTTACCGCATCAGATAGAATAAGCTCCACTCCTCTATCCCGCATTTTGTTCTGGACAAAAGCTGCCGCTTCATAATCAACAGGCGCAAGGATTTGACTTTGAGCCTCAATAAGCGTCGTCTCAAGCCCCATCTCAATAAAGTTTTCGGCCATCTCTATTCCGATAAATCCGCCGCCGATTACAACAGCTTTTTTAACCTTATTGTCTTTGATATAAGCCTTAATCCTGTCTGCGTCTAAAAGAGTTCTGACTGTGAAAACTTTTTCTTCCGGCATGCCTGGAAAATCAGGAACAATAGGTTTCGCACCCTGAGCAAGCACGAGTTTATCATAAGTAAGCTTTTCGCCGCTTTTTAATTCCACACTCTTTTCATCAGGATTAATCTTAACAACTTCGCTGTTTAAGCGCACATCAATATTAAACCAGCTCTTGAATTTTTGTACTGATGATACAAACATTTCCTCTCTCTCTGCAATAACTCCCGACGTATAATAAGGAAGTCCGCAGTTTGCAATAGAAATCTCGCCGGTTTTTTCCAGAACTATAATCTCAGCTTTTTCATCAAGCCTTCTGACTCTTGCTGCCGCACTCGCTCCGCAGGCACCGCCTCCGATAATGATTACTTTCATTTACCCCCTCATTTACCCCTTCATTTACCACTTCATTTACCCCCCTCATTTACTCTACTTATCTCTATGTATCGATATTTGTAGCGTAAACGGCATTGGCTTCAATAAAATCACGTCTCGGCTCAACTTTGTCACCCATAAGAATATCGAAAAGCTGATCGCACATCATAGCATCTTCAATATTAACTTTTAGAAGCGTTCTTGTTTCAGGGTTCATAGTTGTTTCCCAAAGCTGCTCCGGCATCATTTCGCCTAAACCTTTGAATCGCTGAATAGCCAAACCTTTTTGGCCTCTGTCATCTACAATCTTCTGTAACTGTTCAAAAGATGTAATCTCAACTTCGCCGTTTTCAGTTTCTAAAATGAGCATCTTTTCTTCTTCTATCAAGAAATCACGGATTAGAGGATAAGAATTTTTCAATCGCTTAAACTCGTTACTCTTGATAATATTTGCCGTAATAAGTTCA
>CALUSJ010000149.1 GCA_944323405.1 Candidatus Gastranaerophilales bacterium | reverse complement strand
CAATGAGTATAACCATTACTACTATTGCAGCGGTTAATAATGCATTCATCTAGCACCTTTTCCTTTTCTATTTTTTTATATATACACGACATCCGGGCACATATAACCTACCCGGCAGATATTAAATATTTTTTAATAATCTTTTTTATCGCATATATTTCCAAAAATTTTTATACTACTACTGATATTATAATATCATATAAAGATTAATTTGTACATAACGAAAAAAAAGAGCCATAAAGGCTCTTGGAATTAAGAATAGCTGGAAGTATGAAAAAGATTTAATAATTATATTTAACCTAATATTCTAAAAATAAACCATTCTACAGCTAGGCTATATTGAATTACCAGGCGGGTAATAAGAAAAATGCCGGCATATTTAGTGCCGGCTGTATTATATATAACTATTATTATGATTAACCTAATCCGAATCGTGGAGCCGAGTTCTTTATTCCCTCGCTGCAAGCCTGTTGAACGCTTTCCAGTCTTGCCTTTGCATCAGCTAATTGAGCTTCGCAAGATTCATTATCAAGTTCAATATCAGTTTCTTCTGATTCTAATGGTAACAATGCTGCATTTTGTTCTTCTTCAAGCTGAGCCTTAGCTGCTTCTACCCAAATTGATACATTTTGTTCATGCTGACTTGCCATTTGCTGACACATAAACTGTGCTTGAGATTGACGCTGCTGAGCCATTTGCATTGCCTGCATAAAGGCTTGTACTTGCTGTTCATTGTAATGATTATTACCATAATCTTTAACAGTCTTCTTATCATCTTCGTAGTTAGCTTTTAAGCCGGTTGTCATATAATCGGTCATCATTTCCTGGAATTTTGTTCCATCAATTGATGATACTGATTTGCCGCCAAGTTCAAATGACTTGCCGCCATTATATAAAAATCCGGCCATTTGATTTGCTACAAATGTTGTTATGCCGCTGCCGCCCATAGGATTGAACATCTGGTTCTGCATGCCTAAGCCGGCTGAATTAAATATTCCGTTCTTAAATTGACTAGTCCAAAGTGACGCTTGTTTTTCCAACTGCGTCATCTTACTAGAATACATTTTTTGAACTTTTGATATATTCTTTGTTATTCGTTCTTTACGGCTAGACAGCTGCAACTGCCGTAAAGTTAATTTATTAACTTTACGTTGAAGCCTCATTTTTTCATGTAATAACATTAAGAATGCCATTTTGCTGTCTCCGTAATTACTTTTTTTATACTCTTATATATATAAAGTATATTTAACTTTCAAAATTTCGCTTTTTTGAAAATATTGTTACAAATCTTTACATTAAATTTGTTTACAAAAATTTACATTTAATAATATAATAGTTCTGTGAAATATAAAAAATTAACTCAAGAACAAATTATAATATCATTAGATAGATTAACAAGGTTTAAAAATACAAAAGAAAAATATTTAAGAGTTTTTTTTGATATTATTACATCCAACTTAATTGAGCCTAAATTCAAGAAATCAGAACTTGAGAATTTACCAATTCAGGATATAAAGTTTTTTACGGAAGAGATTTTTAATAATTCTTTACAAGAGAAAAGTTCTAATAATAAAATTAATACAAAATTAATAGAATATGAAAATTCTATTTTTAATAATGATGAGGAAACACAGATACTTCTTGATAATAGTATAAATTATAAAGGAGCTCTCGGGTTTATAGATGAAGAGAGTGTCATTAACCTAAAGTGGTTAAAGAGCTTAGAGACTGATAAAGACTTAGTAATATCAAGGAGAGAGCACTGCTTAAAATTTCCTGTCGAGAAGGTAATTCTTGCAGAAGGATTAACAGAAGAAATTCTATTACCGGCTTATGCAAAGTTTTTAGGTCATGATTTTTACCAAGCTGGGGTTCAAATTATTCCAGCCGGGGGGAAAAATCAGGTTGTGAAAATGTATTACAAACTCTCTCAGGAGTTAAAAATTCCAATTTTTCTGCTTTTAGATAAAGATGCTGAAGAGAACATAAGACAAATAACTCCTCGTTTAAGGTCAATTGATAGTATTCACTTGGTATCGTGCGGAGAGTTTGAAGACTTGCTTCCGCAGACATTGATTATAAAAGCTTTTAATAACTATTATAAGAATTTTAGTGCAATAACCAGTGCTGACTTTGATAAAACGATATCACACGTAAAAAATCTGGAAGAGATATACAAAGCAAAGGGGCTGCACGAGTTTAAAAAAGCAGATTTTGCAAAACTTATCAGAGAGAATATAAAAGAATCCTCAGATGTATCAGAAGAGATTGCTGCAATAATTACAGAAATAGATACTAGCAAAAACAAAGTTCTTGACACAAAAATTTGTTCTTGATAATATGAATCACGTGGAATTTCCACAAGCCGAAAAGAAAGTTGGTTGGCAAATTTAATATAATATGCGCTTGTAGCTCAGCAGGTAGAGCACTCCCCTTTTAAGGGATAGGTCGCGCGTTCGAATCGCGCCAAGCGCATATTTTTTCGTCTTTATTAGGCCAAATTCTTACAAAATGCTTAAAGAAAAGTTGGAGCTTAGGTTTATTTGATTGACTAAAAGTTCTTATTTTTCGTGATATAATTCTTTTTATGAAAAACTACTTAATAGATACCCATGCTCATGTTGATATGCTTGAAGAGTCGATAGAAGAAACTTTGCTTAAAATGAAGGATTTCGGGGTGGAAAAAGTAATCAATCCTTCAGTCGAAATCAAAACTATGGATAAAATACTTGAGCTGGCACATAGATTTGACAATATATATGCAATGCTTGGAATTTTTCCATCGGAAGCAAAAACTTACTCGGGTGAAATTGAAAAGAAAATTATTGATAATTCTCAAAATATTGTTGCAATAGGAGAAATAGGGCTTGATTATTATTGGGATAAGTCGTTTAAAGAAGTTCAGCAAGAAGTTTTTATAAAACAGATTCAGCTAGCAAACAAGCTTAATCTGCCTATAGTTATTCATGATAGGGATGCGCATAAAGATACATATGACATTTTAAAAGAATTCAATGTGCAATCTCCTGTCTTGTTTCATTGTTTTTCTGGGAGTACGGAGTTTATGAAAGAATGTACGAAATCAGGCTGGTATATTGCAATCGGCGGAGTTGTGACGTTCAAAAATGCTGTAAAACTAAAAGAAGTGGCTCAAGAAGTTCCTCTTGACAAGCTTGTATTAGAAACAGACGCTCCTTATCTTACACCTGTGCCATACAGAGGCAAACCCAATACTCCGGCATACGTAAAATTCGTTGCGGAAGAAGTTGCACGACTTCGTAATATGCCTTTAGATGAGCTTATAGATATTACGACTGAGAATGCAGAAGGGATTTTCAAGATTTGAAAAAAGAACGTTTAGATAAAATTTTAGTTGATTTAGGGTATTTTGAAACAAAGAGCAAGGCGGCATCGGCTATTTTAGCAGGGAATGTTATGATTGGCACCGAAGTCATAACAAAAGCTGGTTTTCAGTTAAACCCTGATAAAGAATATGATTTTAAGATTAAATCAATGCCGTATGTTTCAAGAGGCGGATTCAAACTTCAAAAAGCACTTGACACATTCAACGCAAAAGTTTCAGAGAGAATTTGCTTTGATGCAGGAGCTTCGACAGGCGGGTTTACTGACTGTTTGCTGCAGAGAGGTGCAAAATTTGTATATGCCGTTGATGTTGGATATGGGCAGCTTGATTGGAAGATTAGGAGCTCTGATAAAGTAAAAGTAATAGAAAAAACTAATCTAAGAAATTGTTGCATTACAGATATATATGCAGATAATGAGTCGTTAGCAGACCTGTTGGTTTCTGATCTTTCGTTTATATCACTAGAAAAAGTTCTTCCCAACCTAAAAACCCTTCTTAACCCTGTTTTTCATGAGATGATTTGCTTGATAAAGCCTCAATTTGAAGCAGGAAAAGAGCTGGTAGAAAAGGGAGGGGTGGTAAAAGATAAAAATACTCATAAGCAAGTAGTAGAGAATGTTATAAGTTGCGTTAGAGACCTAAATTATGTAATTAAAGGCCTCACATATTCATCAATAAAAGGTCCGGCTGGTAATATTGAGTATCTTATATGGTTTTCTACCGAAGGTGACGAGTTTAATGCGGATGTAGAAGCTATTGTTGAAGATGCTCACAATAATTTATAGAAACTATTCAAACAAATCATACAATCTTTGTCTAACATCTTTTTCAGACAGTTCTTCAGTAATTTTATTTAAGTCTAAAGTCATTTGATAATATTCAGCAGCCAGCGGCTTGTCACCAATAGCCTGATATGCTCTTGCCAGGTTAAAATATGCTAGGGTATAGTTTGGGTTAATATTTATTGCATTTTTAAAATATTCAACAGATTCTTTGGGGTCACCGAGGCCGTCTAAATAAACAACACCGAGATTATTCTGTGCAATTTCAAAATCGGGGTTTAGTTCAATTGATTTGTGAAAAGCAACAATAGCTTCTTCAAGATAGTCTTTTTCCCATAAAGCAAGCCCGGCCTTTGCGTAAGCTAAATAATTTTCGGGTTCAACAGTTATTGCATCACAATAAGTCTTTATTGCTTTATCCAAATCTCCTTGAGACATATATAAATCACCTAAAGACAACTGAATATCGATGTTATTTGGATCTAAAACCATTCCTGCATTGAATGTTGCTTCTGCTGCGTCAAAGTTATTTTTTACTTCTGCATAAATAGCACCCAGAGCATGGCAGACAATAGAAGTCCACTCTGCATCAGGGTTTAATTTGATAGCTTTTTGATAATATTCAATAGCATCATCGTAGAGTTCGGCTTTTATATATGCATAAGCCAATGAGTTGTTATAGTATGGATTTTCAGGGTTTAGCTCTTGTGCAAGCTTGAATGCTGTTACAGCATGAATCTTGTCTGACTTGTTTAAATACAGATGCCCGAGTTCATAATAAATTTTATCTAAATCTATGCCGAATTCAAGCAATGAGTTATAATAATCGATTGTGATATCAACATTATCAGGGAAATATGTTTGATTTATCGTAGCAAGCTTTATCAATACTTCTCTGTCATTAGGATTAAGCTCGTATGCTTTTTTATAACATTCAAGGCTAGCTTCAATATCATTGCATTCTAATGATAAATCTCCCATTTTTTGATAGAACAGATTTCCCTGCGATGTTTTTTCAAGTCCTTTAGAGTATGCTTCTAAAGCGGATGGGAAAAGTTTCATTTTTTCAAACGCTTCACCTAATGTTTTATATGAAAATACAGAAAAATCATTTGCTAAAAATTTACATAACATCTTTAATGAAGGGCAATCCCACATAATCATCATACTCCCAGACAAAAAGTAGTACAAAAAATTCATAACATCTTTTACAGATGAATGCCGGCTTTTAATGCGGGAGAAAAGGACTTTTGACAAAAATAAACGAGGTCTTGCCGAATTTTTACCTGAATTCTCGACAGCAAGCCTAAACTCTTTTTCTGCTTCATCAAAATCGCCGTTAAGACAATAAAAATAACCTGAATAAATATGAGCATTTACATTGGCAGGCTCAAGAGTAACAGCAGTTTTGCACTGTTCAAGAGCTCCTTCTATGGAAATCTGGCCCTTTATTAAAAGTAAACTAGCCAGCCTATAATAAGATTCCGCCAAACTAGGGTTTAATTTAATAGCATCCACATAAAACCCAATAGCTTTTTCTAAATCTGCGTCTTGCTGTTTTATTAAATATTGTTCATGTGCAGCCCTAGCTTCTTCTAGCAAAAAAGCTGCTTCATTGTTATTTATTGTTAAAACCGGGGTATTTGTCATATTTTCTCCAAACAAAAATTTGCCTTATATATAATTTGTATCGGCAGCCAATATTTTTTCTTTAATATTTTTTGAATGAAATCATCCGAATGGCGTAAAATTTTTCCAATCAGGCTCAAATTCATTATTTGCAAGAAATTTAACATTTTTTTTAGTCCTATCTACTTTATTTATTAACTTTTAGCGCTGGATTTTTGCTGTTATACTAAATTTAGTTGTGGCATATAATGATTTTATGGTAAAATCCTATTAGAACATTCAAAACGATGAGGATAAATTAAAATGACACAACAAACAAAAGAGCCCATTTCGGCTAAAGAAACTATAAGACAAACAAGGATTCAAAAACTTGCAGAGCTTGCGGATAAAGGGATTAATCCATATCCTTATTCCTTTGATAAAGACGCTGATGCAAAATTCTTGCAAGATAAGTACAAAGACCTTCCGGCAGGCGAGGAAACAGAAGATTTCTATTCCGTAGCAGGCAGGGTTATGGCAATCAGAAATTCAGGAATGTTTATTGACCTGATGGATGCAACGGGTAAAAT
>CALUSJ010000148.1 GCA_944323405.1 Candidatus Gastranaerophilales bacterium | reverse complement strand
TTTTTCCAATGCGTCAACGTCTTTCTTAGTTTTCGTTGTCATATTTGAATCTCCTTTTTTAAGTACGGCTATACCAATATTGCAACACAAATGAAAAACATTGTCAACAAAAGCATTGAGGGGTTTTTAGTGCATAATTTTTATATAACCTACCCCAAAAGCGCTCCCATAAATCAATTTAGCGAGTGTAAAAAATACACTCGCTAAAAAAGCTTTATAAAATCTTTATATTATTGGTTATACATTTTTGTCTCTAAAAAATTCCTTTAAGTTATTTAAAACCCTTTGAGCCGATTCATCACGCACTTTTACCCTCGCTGAAAAACCAGTTGAATCTAAATGCGTAGTAGTATAACCTGCGCTGCGGCCAAATCCTTGGTCAAACTCATCCCAATCAAAAAATTTAGCATTCGGATTATACCTTCCGCTTACACTTACGTGCTCTTGCCCTTTTGGATTGGTAATTGTTAAAGAACCAGCTTTTTCTCCATTTATCGATTTTGAATAAGAAGTTCTACTCAGAGGAGTACTCCCATCAAAAAATTTTATTTCTATATCTTTTGACGCCTTGTCATAGCTATATTTAACAGCCATTTTGGGTTCTTTCGCTTTCGGACAGAACATTGCTTGTATTTGTCTTTTTGCACTTGTTCTTGGCCTTGCTAAATCAATTAAAACTTCTCTCGCTTCTCGTGTTACTAAAGCTCCGCTTCCTTCTGCCAGCCTGGTAGATAATTTTGCTCCCATAAACAATAGGTCTGTAACATTTGCCATAATAAATCCTCCTTATTCTTTGTTCTTAATGCCCCTTATAATCTATCTTGAATTGCTATTCTGTCCAGCTAATGTAACAGAATGTGTATTAAGTTACATTAATAAAAAGTATTTTGCGTGAATAAAATTGCTTTTTATGTTTTCTTATGTTAAGAAATTGTAACATTTTAACCATAACTCTAACCATCCCTTGCAATAATAAAAGTGGCTGACATTCACTTATAGCAAGCGCTATAGCCCAAATTCTGTAGTAGCATTGAAGACTGAGTAGAAAATTTCAGATGCGATGAAGAAACGAAATGTAGAAATATTCATTAAATTTTAACTTCTCCTAAACTTCTAAACCTCTAAACTCCTCAACCCTTCTATTAACACCCACCCCAGCCCTCCCTGACAAGGGAGGGAGTTTCTAAATTAAGTTACATTTAATGTAACTTAATACACATTCTGTTACTTTAGAGCGGGTAAATTTCCTCAAAGCGGTTGTGAAAAGTAGAATACAAGCTGGAAAGTAACTATTATATGTTTTTATTTAATTAAGCGCCTTGCATTTCAAAAGCTTTCTTAAAAATATTTGTATCAAATTCAAATTTGATTTCGCCATTTTCTGCAGCTAAAGTTTGCTCATTGTCTGATGAAGTTTCGTTATTTACATATGCTGCCCAAGGAGTTGTTTCTTTAGAAGCATTACTCTCTGAGGATTTAGAACCTTCACTCCAAGGAGTTTCTACTGTTACCCCAGATTTAGATTGATATTCAGCAATTGCTTCTTCAAACTGTGCGTTAGCATCAGCAACAGCTGTCCAAGAACCTGTTGCAGTAATTACAGGTTCTAATTCAGCTCCATACTGACCAACGAGTGCTGTAAAGTTGTTACCGACTTCACCTACAGAATTTACAAAATTAGCAATATTGTTTAAATCACTGCCCATTTCTCCGATTGATTTGGTTAAAGCAGAAATATTCTTAACTGCACCTTCAATACGAGTAGCACCTGCTGCTGTTTGATCAGCTCCGATTTGTATTAATTTAGAACCGGCTGCTGCTCCAACTAATGGCACCGTATTGCTGGCACTACCCATAGCCGTTGCTTTTGCACCGACTATTTTATTTGCACTGCCGGTAACATTGCTTGTAGTATTTGTTGCAGTCTGAACTCTGCCTTCTTGAATATAGCCTTGCAGAGTTTGAATACCATTAGTAATTTGAGTTGCAGACTCCTCAATTAATCCAGAAACATTACTAGAAGCAGTTTCAACAATACCGTTTTGAACTTCTATTTCATTCTGAACTTCACTGATTGATTCAACCAAACCATTGATAGCAGATGCAGCAGACAATAGCGCTTGTAAAGCGGCTTCTTTAGCTTCAGGTGAAGATACGCCATCGTTCAAAATCTGTTTATTCGCTTCTATAATTTCAAGCTGCTTTTCTAATTGTTCTTGAGCTTCGGCAATCTGACCTTTGTCACCGCCTAACTCTTGAATCTTTTCCAATGCTTGACTGATAGTTACAGTATTATCAGCTATACTTGCTACAATATCATTAATTCTCGCCTGCGTATTTTGAGAAGCTTCATCAGCTTCCTCGGCTAATTCTCCGGCTTTTTTATCATTTCGCTTAACTTCTTTTGTCGCCTTAGAATTCTCATTTGTTCCGAGGCTTGTAAGCATACTAAGCAAATTTTTTACAATATCAGTAACTGCCTGAGCTTTTTGACTTTCACTCCCGCTAACAGCAGTTTCACCTTCTTGAATAAGGCCAAAAATGCTGTTTACATAGTTATTTCCGCCCAAAGACGCACCATTATTACCATTCACTGAACCCAACTGGCTCATTGCCTGGTTTAATGTTGATTGAATTTGTGTTAAATCTAAATTCGGTGCCATCTTACGTATTCCTATAATACCATCTTATATATATAAAGTATTTAAAATATATCTAATTTCACCCCTAATTTTATTTGTTACATTTCTTAATATTTTAGCTATTAAAAAGTAGAGCAAAAATTTGCTCTACTTTTCAGTAATAATTATAGACAGGGCTAAACTTTGATTAATTAAGTTTAGTTTTGTCTTCTTCTGTAACACCCTTCATAGTAAGGTTTATTCTGCCTTTGTCATCTATTTTAATCACCTTGACTATGACTTCATCGCCGATATTAACATGCGGTTCTATGGTTTCAATTCTTTCCTGGCAAATTTGAGAGATATGAACCATACCATCTTTACCGCCGCCGAGTTCAACGAATGCGCCAATCGGAATAATTCTGACAACTTTACCCTTAATAACCATACCGACTTCGGGTTTAAAGGTTAAATCTTTTATCATCTTTTTAGCGATTTGTGCGCCTTCCTGATCGTTAGAAGTAATTGTTACAACACCATTGTCCTGAATATCAATTTCGGCACCAGAAGCTTCAATAATAGCTCTAATCTGTTTTCCACCAGGCCCGATAACCGTTCCGATATCCTCAACAGGAATAGTCATTGTTGTAATACTTGGAGCGTATGGGGACAGATGATCTGCCGGTTTGGTAATAACTTTTCTCATCTCGCCTAAGATATGAAGTCTGCCTTCTTTTGCTTGAGCCAAAGCTCTTCTTAAAGTTTCGTTAGCAATACCTTTAGCCTTCATATCCATCTGAAGAGCTGTTATACCGTCGTCATTACCTGTGACTTTAAAGTCCATATCGCCTAAAAAGTCTTCAATACCTTGAATGTCGGTTAGTACAACAGGTTCCCTGCCAGGTTCGGTAATCATACCCATTGCAACACCGCCAATCATACATTTTACAGGAACGCCCGCATTCATAAGCGCCATTGAAGAGCCGCAGGTTGAACCCATTGAAGTTGAACCGTTTGATTCTAATACATCAGATGTTACACGAATAGTGTATCCAAATTCTTCCTGTGAAGGAAGTGCCGGAACGTTAGCTCTTTCGGCTAAGTTTCCGTGTCCTACTTCACGTCTTCCGGGGCCTCTTAGAGGTTTAACTTCACCTACTGAAAAACCAGGGAAGATATATTTATGCATATAAGTTTTTTCCGTTTCAGGATCAACCCCATCTAATTCCTGTTTCATGCCGGGCCCAGCAAGAGTTGCAACAGATAGAATCTGTGTTTGGCCTCTTGTAAATACCGCTGAGCCGTGAGCACGAGGAATTACACCGACTTCGCACCAGATAGGACGAACTTCATTCGGTTTTCTGCCATCTGCTCTAACACCTTCATCAAGAATCATTGCACGCATAATTTTCTTTTCTGCAGCCTTGAATTCTTCAGCAACAAAATCGATACCAGTTTCTTCAATAATTTGATGAATATAGTGATCCTCTGGAAGAGCTTCAACTTTTTCTTTAACAAGTTTTTTAGCTTCTTCAAGTTTATTTTGTCTGTATTCTCTGTCAAAGTTGTGATATGCATCAAAAATCATGTCGTGTGCAACTTCGTCTATGATATTTTTGAGCTCTGTTGTGTCATATGGGTTAACAAACTCTTCCCTAACAACACCACAAGCCTTTGCAAATTCAACCTGCGCATCACACTGTTTTCTAATTTCAACCTGTGCAAACTCAACAGCGTCCATAATATCGTCTTCTGTTACGAATTTACATCCGGCCTCAACCATAATAACACTGTCGTGTGTACCAGCTACGACGATATCCAAATCGGATTTATCTGCCTGCTGGTGCGTTGGGTTTGCAATTAATTGTCCGTTGAGTTTTGAAACTCTAACTGCACCAATCGGGCCTTCAAAAGGAGCTCCTGAAAGCATAAGAGCACAAGAAGCGCCTAACATCGCCAATGTGTCAGGCTGGTTCTGCTGGTCGTAGCTGAATAATTGAGCTACTATCTGGATATCGTTTCTATATCCTTTTGGAAAAAGGGGTCTTATAGGTCTATCTATCAAACGTGAAACAAGGATTGCTTTATCGCTTGCCTTACCCTCAGAACGGTTGTAACCGCCTGGAATACGTCCGATTGAAGACATTCTTTCTTCATAATCAATAAGAAGCGGGAAAAAATCTATCCCTACTCTTGGTTCTTTACTAACGACACAGTGAACAAATAACATAGTGTCGCCACAGCGAACAGTAACACTGCCGTTTGTTGATTTAGCATACTTGCCAGTTTCGACGGTAACTGTTTTACCACCGATTTCTAACTGAAAACTTTTTGTTTCCGGTACCATTTTTTCCTTCTTTCTCCGGCTGCTCGAAAGCCGGATTTTTCCATTAATCTACTAAATTTCTTTTCACTTTTGATTATATTATAAACATAACAAATCCCAAAACTATCTTGTTTTAAAACTTTTTTAATAACTTGCAGAAAGATTTCTTTAATGATAAACTGCATATATTCTAAAGGAGTACATATGGAGCTTACCAGCGAAGAAATCGTTACAAAACTTTTGTCTTCTAACGAGATTTTACACGTAAAAAATAAAAATTCCTATATTCCTGATTCTCAATATGATCTGGGGGATTTTTTAAGAAATATAAATATAAATGATACGACTAATCCTAATGAAGAAAAATATGTTTTCATAAAATAAAACCTCCCTTTTTTAAAGAGAGGTTTTATTCTTGATATTATATATATTATTTTATTCTATAGCTGCCTCACCATTTCTTACGGCATAATCGTCATTGTCATCTTCTATTATTTCGTATTCAGTACCAGCTTTAACGGTTTCGTATTTATGCGTTTTATTCTCAACCATAGCTTCTATTTGATACTTCGTATCATCAGGTTTGCAGCTCATTTTGTATTTAGCATTATCATCATCGATTACAAAAGATATTGTGTTTGTTGCTTTGTCTAAAGCTACATCTGAGATTTTCCCGTTGATGTAAGGATCTGAGTTCTCTATATTATCCAAAGCTGTATTATGACCGCAAGATAATGGAAGTCCTGATTTTTGAGTTAACAAGAGCGCTGCAAGATTTGTTGTTGCCTTAACTCCGTTTTTATCATCATTTAACAATCCAAGCTTTTCAAGTAATGCCTTGGCCTGCTCTGGAGTAAGGGCTGCAATCTGCTCTGCCGTTAAACCCTTTATTTGCTCTGGAGTCAAATCAGATAACTTAACCTGTTTTCCGCCTATTGTAACAGTCGGCTCTTCAGGTGATGTTTTCCCAGTTTTTTCAGTATCACTGACTTCGGGCGCTTCAACACTACCATTACCGTCAGCAGCCTTAGCTTCACGTTCTTTTGCTGCAGCTATTGCATCCTCAAGTCCATATTTCAAGCGGGCAAAATCAGCATTATCTGTCGTATCGTGTACAGGGTTTTTGTCCTGGTTTTTCTCTGCTGCATTTATATCATCTAACAATTTCTGCAAGTCTGTTGAAGTTGGCTGTGCACCTTTTTTCAACAATTCATGCTTTCTATCCCAAAGTTCACCAATAGCTTTTCTATCAGGATCTAGCTTTTCAGATTCACCTGTTGTCGTTGAAGAAGTTGTTGTTTTTGGAGTCTCTGTTTTTTCTTGGCAGTGACAGCTATCGCCGGATCTGCTTACACGTCTTCCTGAGAGCCCCAAAGGGGAAAACAAGCCTGAACCGCTCCATCCTAGAGATGGGAATCCCCAGCCGCCCATTCCTAAGCCGCCAAAGCCGCTGAATAAACCACCTAGAGCATTACCTAGACCGAAGCCAAAACCGCCCCAAAAACCACCGAAAGTTCTGCCGCCCCAGCCGCCAAAATTAAATATAGTGGTGTTGTTACTTCCAATATTAACAACATCCCCTCGGCGTGAGTGGAACATTTCGTAATGTTTAAACGCACTGTGACAATTAATTCTAGTCATACTCTGTACCTCGTTGGTTTCTTACATCTGTTATATATATAAAGTATTTATAAAATATTGAATTTCATAAATTATTTATTTTGTTACAAAACTTAATAATGGGAAGGGGGATTAGGGGGATTAGGGGGATTAGGGGGATTAAGTGAATAGTGAATAGTGAATAGTGAATAGGTTAATAAGTGAATAAGGGCGTGGTTCATGCATTGCCTGACTTCCTGTCATTGCGAGGACGATTAGGACGAAGCAATCCAGCTGATTATTAACTATTACATTTTAATCTAAAATACAGAAATATTAGAGTTTAGGGGAATAGTGAGTAGTGAATAGGTGAAGCGTGAAGGGTGAAGAGTGAGGGGAGCATTTTAGGTTTAGGTTCGGCCGTGTAGTGTCATTGCGAGGACGA
>CALUSJ010000147.1 GCA_944323405.1 Candidatus Gastranaerophilales bacterium | reverse complement strand
AAGGCTCTGATTTTAATAGTTCTATTTGTTTTAAATGGTGGAGGTTAGGAGATTCGAACTCCTGACCCCCTGCGTGCAAAGCAGGTGCTCTACCAGCTGAGCTAAACCCCCATATTCTTTTGTCAATTCGTAACCTAATAAGTAAATACTATTCATTTTTATTTACCCTTCGGCTACATTTTCTATTCTACATGATGATTTTTTTTTGTAAAGGGGGGGGGCTTTATTATTTTCTCTTCTATATTTTATACAATAATTCCCTCTGCCACTTGATAAGATTTTTTTATGTGTTAGTATTTAAGAAAATCTGACTTGATGAAGGAGTACGTATCGTGAAAAAAACAAGTATTGCACTTGCCCTTATTTTATACTTTGCTTTCGCTAACTTAGCTTTTGCCGTTACTCCCATCGAAAAATCTATAGAAGCTTTTACACAAGAAATCAACAACAATCCTAATGCAGCTTTAGCATACTCTAATAGAGCTTCTATGAGATTTCTAAACCAAGATATCCAAGGTGCAATTTCGGATTTTGAAAAAGCTATCCAGCTTAACCCCAATAATCCAGAATTATATCTTAACAGAGGTTACATTAAACAATTAATCGGCGACACATCTGGTGCAATGAATGACTACAATCAAGCTCTCAAAATAAATCCCAATTTTGCTTATGCTTATAACAACAGAGGGGTATTAAAAGTCGCATTAAATGACATCGAAGGGGCTATGGCAGATTATGCAAAAGCTCTGGAAATTAACAGCAAATATTCTGATGTTTATTACAATAGAGCAAATCTTAAATACATGCTTAATGACAACAAAGGCGCATTAGAAGACTATAACATTGCGATTGAGCTTAACCCAAAAGATGCCGAAGCTTTCAACAATAGAGGTGTTGTAAAAAAGAGAATGAACTTTAATGTAGGCGCTTTGAGCGATTACTCACAAGCAATCGCACTTAACCCCAATGATAGTATCGCCTACGCCAACAGAGGACGACTCAAAAAGCTTTATTTTGACAATGAAGGAGCCGCTATAGATTTAGACCAAGCTGTTGCCCTAGCTGAAAAACAAGTATTTATCAAAAATGTAAAACCGCTGCTTTCTAATGAAAGCTTTATTGCAGCAATACCAACTGCATCTTTTGCTACAGGTTCTACATTAAGTAATACTGATAGAACTTCTAAAAACACTATTGCATATAACAAACCCGTTGTAAAACAAGAACAAGCCGTTACAAATGTTTCTAACCAAATGTCTAAAAAAGAGGCTTCGCAGCCAATTTTACAAAATAAAAAACAAGAGGTTATATCACAAAAGCCAGCACCAAAGCCTATGCCTGCTCCTGTTGAAGAAAAAATAGCCTCAGCAAATACTATAAGTGCAGGTGTTGCAACTGTACAGGCACCGGCAAACCCTGTGGTTACAACAACGGCAATCAAGAAAAGCCCTACAACAAATATAAAACTGGCCGAGAGTTATTATATCAGAGGGTTGCAAAAATGTGTACTTAGAGACTTGCAGGGAGCGATTGCTGACTTAAACAAAGCTATTGAAAACAACTCCAAATATGCAGATGCATACTATTATCGTGCAGCTATAAGAAAAGAATTGGGCGATACCGAAGGTTTTAGAAAAGATTATTCGATTGCAATTCAGATTAATCCATCTTTGCAAGCATTCAATGATTCAAACTGCATATCTCTAATCGGGGGGTAACTGACTTGATAATAAATCGCAATTCTTCCAATACAACCACAACTTTCGGTAAATTCATAAAAATCAACGGCCGTACTAAAAAACTGGAATCTTTTAGATGTCAATTAAAAAACAAAACCGACAAAGAATTTTTGACTCAATTAACTCCAAAATCTAATAACAACGGTGTCCTATATATTTTTAGCGGTAAGATTATGGATAAAATTATAGATATACTTCAACAAGGAGTTTGCCTCGTTGATTTCCACAATAATCCCGAAAAATTCTTAAATAAAAAAGCAAAAGCTATGAAAATATCCGACGCTCACAAAAAATTAAAAAAGGAAAAACTTTTATAATCCTGAAAGCCGAACATCTTACTTTACACATTCAATTCAGGCATTATTATTCATATAAAAACTAAAAACGCAGCCCGAATGAACACAATGCAAAACAGTGCTTCTATAACACAAACGCCCAACTAAGAAACAAAACCCTCACTTTCACTTTTCATTGACAAAATAGTTTTAAGATTTATAATTAAGTTCTCAAATGGAGTATAGATTATGAGTATAGATTTAAAAAACCCAATCATTAGTAATATTGTGTATCATAAAAAAGATATGGCTTGGCACGCTATAAACGGAAACTGTAAAATGTACAAAGCTTCATCTAAAGAGTATGCCAAGCTTGCTGTTGATAATTTTGAAGTTGCAAAGAAAGTTCCCGAAATCAAAATAACAGGGCATCTTCCTTTTCAAAAAAAGCTAAACTTATTAAAAATTATGCTGTTTGATTTATTCAGAAAAATGAGCCCTGAAGAAAAACAATTACATCAACTAGTAAAAAAATCACAGAGCAAAAGTTTTGTTGGATAATTAAAGTATCTATATATGAAAACAAATTCTATCAGTATGAACCGAATAATAACACCGAGAACAACGGGTTATGCTGCGACTGTCGGCTTAGGCTTATCCATTTGGTCTGGAATAAGCAAGAGAAAGCAGGTTAGAAGAACTCACAAACCAATTGCATATATAACGGCTTTGTTAACAGCTTTGCATATCGGATTAATCGAGTATTACAAACACAAATACAAATAATTGTAACAAAATACACTTATTTGGTTCTGATATTGTTACATTTTTTTAATCTTTATAATACAATTAAACTTGAGGTGAAAAATGTTTAACGAAATCAAAACACATGAAATTACAGTCGACATTGTTATTTTGACCCTAAAAGATGATGCACTGCAAGTGCTTCTCGTTAAACGCAACAATGAACCATTTAAAGATAAATGGGCAATTCCTGGCGGCTATGTGAGAATGTCTGAAAATCTTGATGAAGCTGCAATGCGCGTTCTTAAAGAAAAAACAAATGTTGACAATATTTATTTAGAACAGCTTTACACATTTGGTGATCCTTTAAGGCACCCGGTATCAAGAGTTATAACTTGTGCATATTTTGCACTTATTAGAGCTGAGGATTTAAATGTCGTAACCACTCCAGATTTAGCTTGGCATAAAGTTTTTGACTTACCTCCGCTTGCATTTGACCACAAGGAAATTATCGAGTATTCGCTTAAAAGAACAAGAGAGCGTTTGGAAATGTGTCCAGTTGCTTATCAGCTATTGAATGAAAAATTCACTCTTACAGAAATGCAGAAGGCTTATGAAATGATTATGCAGAAAAAGCTTGATAAGAGAAACTTTAGAAAAAAAGTTATTACTACAGAAGGATTAAGAGAACTAAATGAATTCTCTAAATCATCATCAAAAAGGCCGGCTAGACTTTACACATTTGATAATATCAAATTAAATTCTAAGCGGGCTCATTTTATAAAAAAGGAGACTAAATGTTAACACTAGTTTGGGCTATACAAGTCATATCATCACTATTATTAATCGTATTAATTCTTATGCACTCACCCAAAGGTGACGGCATCGCAGGGATTGGAAGCGCAGCGCAAATCTTTTCATCACAAAAAAGTGCTGAAAAGGGACTAAACAAATTAACAGGAATTGTTGCTCTTGTTTTTATAATCTGCGTATTTCTTTTAGGTTTTGGTATCGTAAAATAAATGGACGAAACATTTTCAAGAAATATTATGTACTGGGGAGAAGAAACTCAAGAGAAGATTTCATCTTCCCATATTGCAGTATTCGGCTTAGGCGGTGTCGGCGGTTTTTGTGCTGAAGCTCTTGCAAGAAGCGGGGTTGGAGAATTAACTCTTATTGATTTTGATAAGGTTTCTAAATCAAATATCAACAGACAGATTATTGCACTTCATTCCACGATTGGAATGTATAAAACAGACTTGTTCAAAGAACGCCTAAAAGATATTAATCCCAAGATTAAACTCAATATTATAAATGATTTTTATACGGATGAATTTGATTTTTCAGGTATAGATTATGTTGCAGATGCGATTGATTCTATGCGCTCCAAAGTTAATCTTTTGATAAACTGTCATAGAAACAATATACCCGTCATTTCCTCAATGGGTGCCGGTAATAGGGTAGATCCTACAAAATTATATATTTCTGATATTTCTGAAATAAAAGATAAGAAGGCCCCTTTTGTATCAAACATTTTGTACCAGCTCAAAAAAAATGGGATTGAAAGCGGAATTGAAGTTGTAGTAAGCGAAGAAAAGCCTCTTTGCAGAGAGAAAATAAGTGAGTTGGAAGAAGTTACAACCAGAGACGGCAAAAACCTAGAATTTAATAAAATTATTCCCGCATCTACACCTTTTGTGGCGTCTGTTGCGGGAATTTATATGGCAGAAAGGATTATCCAAAAACTATTTTTTTGACATTATACACTGACAGTACTTAAACCCATATTCGTCTAATTCTTCTTTTGTCATAGAATTTACAGTATCGAATATTGAAGCGGTCATTTTACTGTTTATATTAAAATTTTCAGCGAGTTCATAAGCAATTTTCCAAACATCATTTTTATCTTTATAATCTGTTTTTTGAGCGCTAAAATATCTCTTTAGTTCATCAATTTCAGGTTTTGATAGATTCAATTTCTCATCAAGAAGGCATATAAATGCACATTCTTTTTGATATTTTTGCCCTAAATTTTTATTTCGCTCTTCATGTTTTTGAACTACTTTATCCAAATTTTTAGCTGCAAGATTAAAATCTATAATCAAATCAGGCTTGTAATCTCTAAGAATTTTAGAGTTCAAAACCATATTTGTCAGCGGAAATTGTTCAATTTTATTGCCTTTATCAAAGAGTTTAAACACACTGTCATATCCGCTCTTGAATGCATCTTGTTTCATAACCAAATACAAGGTTTTTGCAGCTCCCATATCAATGTTATAATTGTCAAGAATTTCATTATAAACTTTTTTATCCCGGCTAGCTTTTTCTTCGTTTCTATCTAGAGGGTTTATGGTTGGAATATAATCTCGTGGAGCCATAATACGTTCCATAATCTCAGAATTAACCAGCAAGCTCTCATACTCTGATAACCCGAAGCGCTGTGCAATTTTATCAGCGAGTTCCGCTGTTATTTCAATCGAATCCCCAAACATTTCTGCCTCTCGAAGCGTCGTGAGTATATTTTCAGTCAATACATCCTGAACAATTTCTTGAAGTTCGGATTTTTGTTCTTTAGTGAATCCTAACGTTAGACCTATTGCATCTATTAATCTTGCATCCTTTTTCTTCTCAATTTCTACAAAAGTCCTTACGCCATCTCTTATGATACTTTCTTCAAACTTCTTATCCTTAACGGCTTCCTCAAAATCATTATTTTCGGGAAAATAATTTTCTCCAGAGTCGCATCTTTCAATAACTTTATCCGCAAGAAATTCTCTTCTATCGTTGTCGTCTTCATCAAAACCTAAGGTTTGACAAATAGTTTCCTGAACCTCTGCTTGGGCATCAATATTTTCCTCACCGCCAATATCACTTAAGGAATTATAATTATTTTTCTGCAAAAAATCTGATAATGCTGATTTTAACTTATCTAAATGCAAAGCTGAAAGCCCAAAAGCCGAAGTAATTGTACTTAGGAACAAGATGTCTTTCTTATCTAATTGAAATCCGTTAAACTTTCCGCTAATTTTCCCCCTGAAGTTTACCTGCGATTTTCCGAGTTCTGCCTGTTGTTTCAAGCCTTCCTCCAACTTGTTTGAAGAAACAGACGGGGCTTGTTCATCAGAAGCTGGTTGTGCGTTTTGGGGACAACTAGATTTAAAATTAATATTAGAAAACTTTCTAATTTCGTTCATATCTCATTCCTTACAGACTTTTTTATTCCACATAATAAAATAAAGTAAAATTATTAAAATAAATTGCCTGATTTTTGTATTAATGTTAAGATAACTTTACAAGTTTTAAGGAGCAAATATGTACACAATCAAAGAAGTTGCCGAAAGAATGGAAGTTTCAGAGCATACATTGAGGTTTTGGGCAAAAAGCGGTTTTTTCCCTTTTGTCACAAGAAATAAAAATAATATAAGACAATTTTCAGATAATGATTTAGACTGGGTCAAGATTGTAAAATGCCTGCGTTCTGTAGGGACTGAAAATAAACTTATAAAACGTTATATAGATTTGTGTATCATTGGCGATGATACAATAAAAGAACGCTATGATATAATTAAACAAACTAAGAATAAAGCAAATATGCAAATGGAAGAATTAAAAAAACAACTGGAAATGCTTGATTTTAAAGAACAGTATTATAAAGACCTTATTAAGAACAATTTGAAAGACAGCTGGAACCCGATTAATAAGAGAAATAGAGATTAGGTGAGTAGTGAATAGTGACTAGTGAATAGGTGATTAAGAGTGAGGAGTGAAGGGTGAAGGGTGAGGGGAGCATTTTAGGTTTAGGTTCGGCCGTGTAGTGTCATTGCGAGGACGATTAGTAGGTCAGGCATTGCCTGACAAAAACTAAAGGGTTAAAGAAGTAAATAGGTGAATAAGTTAATAACAAACAAGGTTCAAAATAAGAATATTCTTTAACTTCTTCTAAACTCCTAAACTTCTCAACCCCTAAACCTTGTTATGGCTGTAGATCAGGCAGTACCTGGCTTCCTGTCATTGCGAGGACGATTAGTCCGAAGCAATCCAGCTGATTATTAACTATTACATTTTGATCTAAAATACAAAAATATTAGAGTTTAGGTGACTAGTGACTAGTGAATAGTGAATAGTGAGTAGTGAATAGGTGAATAAGTTAATAAGCAAACAAGGTGCAAAATAAAAAATTCGTTAACTTCTTCTAAACTCCTAGACCCCTAAACCCTGCTAAGGCATAGCTCAAGCATTACCTGACTTCCTGTCATTGCGAGGACGATTAGGACGAAGCAATCCAGCTGGTTAATAACTATTACATTTTAATCTAAAATACAGAAATATTAGAGTTTAGGTGACTAGTGACTAGTGACTAGTGAGTAGTGAATAGTGAATAGTGAATAAGTTAATAAGCAAACAAGGTTCAAAATAAGAATACCCTTTAACTTCTTCTCAACTCCTGAACCTCTAAACTTCTAAACCCTGCTAAGGCTGTAGAGCAAACAATGTCTAACTTCCTGTCATTGCGAGGACGATTAGGACGAAGCAATCCAGCTGATTATTAACTATTACATTTTGATATTATTCATTCATGAATAACAAACACATGTCATTGCCTGTTCTACCAACTAATTACCCTTCACGCTTCACCTAATCCCTAATCCCCCTAAACTCTAACATTTTGTTATTATTTATTTATGAATAACAGACAACATTATGTATATACTCTATTCAATAAAAAG
>CALUSJ010000146.1 GCA_944323405.1 Candidatus Gastranaerophilales bacterium | reverse complement strand
GTAAAAGATGCCTTTTCTATGGAAACTGACTGACATTTTTAATTAGACTTTCGGGTTAGTTCCCGACTAGAAAGGGGGTCGATATGGATAATTTCAATTTAGCATTATTTTTAATCTTTTTGATTTTGTGCATATTAAAAACGGTTCTTACTCGTAAGAATAAGAACCGCTAGACCTACAGAGTTCCCGATAGTCTGACAAACTATCACCCTGTGTTTTCATTATAAATTATCTTGTTCTACTTTTCAACCCCGTGTTCTAGTTCAACACATATTAGACTAAGCAACCTTTTCTATGAGTTTATAGTAATATTCCATCGGTGTCAAATAATTCAAGCTTTGATGCATTCTTTCGCAATTGTATTTCCTTGCAATTTTTTTAAGTAATTTTCTATTTCTTCATTACTAATTGTTTGAAAAAGCGGTATACAAAATTAAACTTATTAAATAAAATTATTGTGCTTTCCACGTATTATCAAACCATTGCCGTTGGGTTAACCAATAGTTCGCAGCTTCTATTGCGTGTTCTCTAAAGTTTAATAAATTCAAATCTGTAGAATATATTCTGTCACTTGTATATTTATCTGAAAACACATAGAGCCCGTGCCAACCATTCTGAGAATGTTCAACAGTACCGCCATTTACCATTGAAATAAACTTTGGAAGTCTCAAGAAATCTCCATCTAATACAACTATTGTGCTCCAAAAAAATGATTGCATTGCAGCTAAGGAGGGTTCTCTATCTCTTGTTACCCTATCACGTATACTCGTTTTTGTTTGAATACATCCATAGCAGAATTTCTTGCTGTCCCTATTTATAATTGCATATAGGTCAAAAATGCTTGCCTTTATCTGTTCTTTTAACCAACTAATATCTCTCGGTTCGTTATTAAGTTCATTTGCTTTTATAAGTTTATTCAAATCCTTTTGCAATACAATTTCTATACCAAAATCATTTAATATATTATTACCAAGGAGTTTAATCATTTCTTCAAAAGCATGTCCGCTGGATTTTTTCCAGCTCTGATCCGCACTTACAACTTTTGCTATAATATTTGCATCATCAATACCACTCTTCCTATGGATATGAATTTCATAAATAGTTTTCCATATCAAAGCAGATTCAACATCTTTAAAATGCTCGATAGCTTTTATAACAGTATTTTTTATTGCTTCTTTCTGTGCAATAATTTCTATATTTTTTCTAGCAGCTCTTTTTTCACAAACAAGTTTGCTGCACTCTTGAATATAAGATTGTTCATATGTCTTATAGCAAAAATCTTTTAACTCTGTGCTCATTAAACTTGCTCCATAATTTTCTTTATTTCCCTGCCCCAAGCATAAGCCAGTAATGGAGGAACCGCATCTCCGATTTGCTCATATTTATCTTGGACAGTACGATTTAAATGTGGTACCAAATAAGGTCCCCCGCAAAAGTCATATGAATCAGGAAACGACTGTAATCTTGCACACTCTCTTACTGTCAAAGCCCTATTAAACCTAGGGTGCACAAACTCATCTAAACAATGGCTAGTAACAGTAGGAGAAGGCTCTTTTTCTTTTAAACGATAGTTTCGTTTTATAAACATTTTCTTTGGTAGAATCCTTTGAGTTTGAAGCTGTTCAAGCTCTTTTCCGTTATACTTCTCAAATAAATTCTTTAGACTCTCACCTTGTTTAAGCATTTCAAATCGTTTGATAGTAGCTTCTCTATGATTCATTGGCATATGATATGTTAATTTATCACTTTTTTCTCTATTCCAAAACTTATCATCTTTTAATAACCTGCTGTAGTTTGACTCTGATTGCAAATATTTAGTTGCTTCTTTTTTTGTATTAGGAACAACATTTGGCAATCCCTTTAAAGCCTCTTCTACTGTTACTGCGATATCAGTAGTTGGTTTTGGTTGAGATAATTTCACTCCTTTAAGTCGTGTTGCAAGTATAAAGAATCTGTTTCTTTTCTGAGGAACTCCGAATTTGGCAGAATCAAGGACAACTTCAATATAATTAGAATAACCTGCTTGAACTAACTCTTTCTTAATTAAGTCTACGACTAAGTGATTAGTATTCTTTGCAACAGTCTTAGTAGTTATAGCAGGGACATTTTCAAATAAGATAAACTTAGCATTTGCTAGTTTTGCGATTCTTATTCCTTCTCTAAACAAAAATTGCCTGTCATCATAGAACGATCGTGAAGTATTACCTGCGGTTGAAAAAGTTTCACATGGCATCCCCGAAGTTACAATATCAACGCCGCCTTCTGGAATATACGGAAGTATTTGTTCTTCAGTAACATCCCTTATATCAGAATGAATAACATGAACTTCAGGATGGTTTTTCTTATAGGTTTGAACACAACTTTCGATATATTCTATTGCAACCAAAGTTTGCAGCCCTGCCGCATGAAATCCAGTACAAATCCCGCCTGGCCCGCTAAAACAATCGATGTGTGTTACAGCACCTTTCTCTCCCATTTCCATTCTATCATCATATTATAAATACACATATAGTACAAACATGTAAACAATGTTTAAATATAACCATTGACTTAATAAATGAATTATAATAATTATAATAGAAAAATTTAGGGATTTAATATGCATATTCAACCAATAGAACAACACGTAACAATGACTAAATCCGCTAGCTCCTCAATCAATAAAATCTCAAGCAAATTAGATTTTAGTGCGTGATGTTTACTCTTATTCATCAGCCCATTTAGCCCTAGTTTATATGTCATTACAATTAATCAATGAGTGAAGAGTAAAGGGGCGAATAAGTTAATAAGTCGGTAGGATATGGTAAATCTGTGATTTACCGCATCATTAAACTAAATTAAGTTACATTTAATGTAACTCAATACATATTGTGGTGCTACACACGTAGGAGACTGGTCGACAGGCATTCCATCTAAAGACTACCAGATTTATTTTTAACCTACAGGCCTGTCTCAAAGTGCGCTAATGTAACTCAATACATATTGAGTTACATTAGGTCTATAATACCATAATTTATTGGATTTGTACAACTTTAATTGCCAATATTTTCAAAAATCGCTCAAACCTTTGCCATATAAGGAAGAGGCCGAATGGATGGAATTTTTTAGAATTAGTAAAATTAACCTGTATCCATTGTTATACCTTGCCTTGCAGTGATTTTGCATCAGAGGAAATAATATAATAAAATTTTGGTTAAATAAAATTACCCTCTAATCCTTATATTCATTTACTTTAGGATATAAAAAAGCAAGCCTAATGTAACACAATATGTATTGAGTTACATTAGGTTATTTAAAAGCGTGTTTGAAGAATTAAGTTTATAAGGCATAAAAGATATGAAAAAAGCGTTCACTTTGGCAGAGATTTTAATAGCACTTGGAATAATAGGGGTTGTTGCCTCACTTGTTACTCCGGCAGTAGTTCGGTTACGGCCAGACAATAATAAAATCACTTATTTAAAGATTTATGATACACTTTCTGATTCAATAAGACGGTTGAGTTCAAATAATATTCTTTTTCCGGCCTGCCAGGATAATATATATTGCCAGAAACATCCATTAATAAACACAAGCGGGCGTGCTATGCGTAATGGATATATAATACCAGAAGGGAATACAAAGTTTTGCAGACTATTAGCAGAGGAGATTACGACATATCGTCAAGATACTATAGAGGCAGCTTGCAGTAATATGGAGGGATATGTTTATTCAGATGATAGTTTTTTGGAAAGATCGATGCATACAAGACGGAATCAGGATTATATAATAACAACATCATTAACCAAAGGTGCGCAGATTGAGTATCAGACCGATATATATTTTGACATAAACGGTGATAAAGAGCCAAATTGCATATATTCAGAGGAATGTAGAGAGCCGGACAGGTTTAAGCTAATGGTAGCTGCGGATGGAACAGTAATTCCTGCGGATGCTGCTGGGCAGAGATATATTATAGAGCGGAAGAATTTGCAGAAGATGCCGCTTGAGATTGCAGAAGGCGCTGTGGCGGTAGAGGACAGTCTTATTGACAGATTGAGGCGTTTTGCGGCTGTCCCGTGCTATGAAAACGATGCTGCGGGTGATAATGCAGCTGCGGGCGGAGGTGACAACCCAGGCGGCGGAAATAGCGGAAACGGCGGAAATAATGATTCGTCAAGCTCAAACAATGAACCCGAACCTGTAGAAACTCTTATGTGCGGTGATACATACAACGGGCGGATTATCAACTGTTATTATTATGCTGGTGATGATGTTGAGTTTAAGCTGACGAATGGTGATACTACGACTTCATCAAAGGTAGCTTTTCGTTTTCCTGTTGCAAGTCCTATTAAGATATTTAGACATTTTTACTATACATATGATTTTAACTTTGATTTACCACATTATAAAACTGTTGGTAATAGCGACATTATATACGAGCACTCATCTGTTTATTATGGAATAATGATAGCGTTAATAAAACCGGGAGAAACTACCCCTAACGATATTGTTTTGTTTGAATCTAGCAATAAGGATAAATTCAAGGATAGAAAGGATTATTATCGAAATACAAGATACTACTTAACAACGCCTATTACGACTTGGGGCACATTATATCCAGCGCTTTCTTGTGATGATACTTATTATTATGTAAATGAAGGTAGTTATAATGAAAAAGAGGGGCGCTGTTATGTTAGTAAAAATGCGTTAGAGTTTATAAATACTACAAAATGTGATGCGTCTTCTCTTGGCAGTACTCAATACAGCTGGGTAAGTGCTGTAAGTAGTGAAGATTTCACTTCCCAAGATTATTTAAGGATAATGGTTAAGCCTAAAGAAAATGATGACTCACGTTATATATATATAGTAACTAATATAACAGATGTTGCTCAAAGAGCACTTGATTACATGTGTGCAAATGATAGTATGTATGATAACGATAAGATTCCTATTTTCACGAGTGCTTACGACTATTACTCTTGTCATATCGGATTGAAAAAGTATTCAGATTTGGTGACAACACCTGAGAATGCCGGGTGGTAGTGAATAGGTGACTTAGCAGGGTTTAGGAGTTTAGAAGTTTAGGAGTTGAGAAGAAGTTAAAGAATATTCTTATTTTGAACCTTGTTTGCTATTAACTTATTCACCTATTTACTTCTTTAACCCTTTAGTTTTTGTCAGGCAATGCCTGACCTACAGCCTAAAATGCTCCCTTCACCCCTCACCCTTCACGCTTCACCTATTCACTATTCACTAGTCCCCTAAACTCTAATATTTCTGTATTTTAGATTAAAATGTAATAGTTATTAATCAGCTGGATTGCTTCGGACTAATCGTCCTCGCAATGACAGGAAGCCAGGCAGTGCTTGCTTTACAGCCATAGCAGGGTTTAGGAGTTTAGAAGTTTAGGAGTTGAGAAGAAGTTAAAGAATATTCTTATTTTGAACCTTGTTTGCTATTAACTTATTCACCTATTTACTTCTTAAACCCTTTAGTTTTTGTCAGGCAATGCCTGACCTACAGCCTAAAATGCTCTCTTCACCCCTCACCCTTCACGCTTCACCTATTCACTAGTCCCCTAAACTCTAATATTTCTGTATTTTAGATTAAAATGTAATAGTTATTAATCAGCTGGATTGCTTCGTCCTAATCGTCCTCGCAATGACAGGAAGTCAGGCATTGTTTGCTCTACAGCTATAGCAGGGTTTAGGAGTTTAGAAGTTTAGGAGTTGAGAAGAAGTTAAAGGATATTCTTATTTTGAACTTTGTTTGCTTATTCACCTATTTACCCCTTCACCCTTCACCCTTCACCCTTCACCCTTCACTCCTCACTCCTCACCTATTCACTATTCACTAGTCACTATTCCCTACTCACCTAAACTCTAATATTACTGTATTTTAGATTAAAATGTAATAGTTAATAATCGGCTGGATTGCTTCGTCCTAATCGTCCTCGCAATGACAGGAAGTCAGGCATTGTTTGCTCTACGCCCTTATTAACTTATTCACTTATTCCGCTCTCTTCACCCTTCACTCCTCACTCTTCACTCCTCACTCTTCATCTATTCACTAGTCACTCTTCCCTACTCCCCTAAACTCTAATATTACTGTATTTTAGATTAAAATGTAATAGTTAATAATCGGCTGGATTGCTTCGTCCTAATCGTCCTCGCAATGACAGGAAGTCAGGCATTGCTTGCTCTACGCCCTTATTAACTTATTCACTTATTCCGCTCTCTTCACCCTTCACTCCTCACTCTTCACCTATTCACTATTCACTATTCACTAGTCACTATTCCATGTAAATATTTGTAACAAAAAAGCAAATATTTATAATTTATATACTTTATATAAATAAGGATATTTTTATGGCTATATACGATCGTTTTCAAAATTTTAATATGGATATTTTTTCAAGCGGCATGAACACGACAGCCAATTGGTACTGTCAGCCATTTCAGGGATTTGGCTTTAATATGCCGACATTTAATCTAGGAGGAATATTTTCATCCTGGTTTAATCAAATGCCTTATGGTATGCCGCTCGTTGATTTTTCTAAAATTTTTCCTACTGATAATGTTTGGGATAAGCTTAATAAACCTAATAGCGGTAATTTTAGCTGGAACGACAATATTAATGATTCTATTTGGAACACAACTACAAAATTTACTTTTAATAACGGTTCCAAAACAAAATCTGGTTCAGCAGCCGGTGATACGGTTACATTAACCAATAAAAACAAAAAAGGATTCTCAGTATCTAATTATGATGCAGAAGCCGGAGAAAGACTTGCAAAAACCGCACTTAAGGGGTCTGTTGGGTTTACTGGTAAGTGTGCAACATATGTAAAACAAGCCATAGAAAAAACTGGTTTAGGTGAATATGTTTATGGCGATGCGTATAAAGTAGCGAATATTTTAAGAAATAACAAGAACTTTAAAGAAATCTCTCCTTCTTCAGTTGATGTAAAGGACCTTCCAGCAGGTTGTGTAATCGTTTATGATAAGGGGGTTGAGGGTTATAGTTCTACGGCTGGGCATACAGAAATTACAACTGGAGACGGAAGAGCTGTTTCTGACGGGATAACAAATAATTTGTACAAAAAACCAAGTTCAATATTTGTACCTGTAAAGGCTTAAAGGTTTGATAGAATAATTATTTAAAAAAATGGGTCATTGTTTTTTGTATTTTATTATTGATAGTCCAGGCCAGTTTATTAAAAGAAACTTCTTTGGTTGTGCTCTCATAAAAAAACTGAAGGGCTTCTTGTTGACTCCACCCATTTTTTAACATAAGGTTCTTCATATGCAAAAAAACATTAATAATATTCTGGTCGTTTATACACGAACCATTATGCATAAGACTGCGAGTAATACTTGCAAGGAGTGTGTATACTTTTAATGCGGCAGTTTCTATTTGTTTATATTTTTCGGGTGATTCGTCTGCCATATAATTTTTTAATTCATTTCCCCAGGGTATAGGAACAAGGTTAAAAAATAGTCTTTTATTTTTGGAATGGCTCGTATAAAGAATGTTTACAATATCATCAGCACCTCCATGTTTTTTAAACTCGGGACAAAGTTCTATCAGCTTATGGTATTCATTTAAATCATTTTTGCCTTCATTATTAAGCTGCATTGAAAAAAAGATTGCATGACTGCCAACATCATTTGTCCATTCATTTGCTATTATATTTCTGTAGCCTCTAAAATTCATTTGGGGATTTATATTATTAATCTTCATAGTACTTTTTTTAAAACTCCTAAAATTTTTTTTTGCTATTAGTTTAAAAATATTTTATAATAAATTTATGAATAAAAAACCAATGTTTGCAGGGAGTTTTTATCCTGCAAGTTCCGATGAACTAAACAATTTACTAAATTCATATAAAGAGCCGCTGAGTAATGATTATAAATCAAAGGCTGTAATAGTACCGCATGCCGGATATATTTATTCAGGGCATGCTGCTATGGCTGGTTTTCAGTATTTAGAGCCTAGTGAAAATATTTTTATTATAGCCCCTTCTCATAACGAAAGTTTTAACAATATTGCGCTTCCCCAATACAGTTTCTTTGAGACTCCTTTAGGGAATATAGAAGTTAATAACAAACTAATTTCAGAGATTGCAGAAAAATTTCCGAGTATTATAGCTGATGAAGTTTTTGAAAAAGAACATTCAATAGAAGTACAGCTTCCTTTTTTACAAAATCTGTTTTATCCACAAAGGCAAAGTGCCGTTGATTTTATGAAAACGCTAAAAAAACTTGGAAGAAAAATAAGAATTGTTCCAATACTCACAGGCAATTGTGATTATAGGATAATTTCTGATTTAATTTCTACGTATTGGGAAAATTCATCTTTTATAATTTCATCTGATTTAAGCCATTATTATACACAAGAGCAATGTCGTCAGATAGATACTTATACTGCAACTATAATTGAAACAGGCCGAATAGAGTTTTTGGAGAATGCTCAGGCTTGCGGGATTGTAGGTATAAAGGGTTTGGTTGATTTTGCGAATAACAATGATTGTTCACTAATTAGAGCAGAAATGTATAACTCGGGTGATATTAGTAATGAAAAAAATAAAGTTGTCGGGTATGGTTCTTGGTTTTTGTATGAAGATTCGAGAAATGATTTTATTGAAAAATATTATCCGAAATATGTTATTGAAACAGCAAGAGAGAGTATTATCGCAGCAATAAATGAAGAAGAATATATTCCCCAAAAAATACCTTCTGTTTTAACTGAATTTGGTGCATCTTTTGTAACCCTAAAACTTGATGGAGAATTAAGAGGATGTATAGGTTCTGTTTATCCTACAAAACCCTTAATTTTGGATATTATAGATAATGCAAAAAATGCAGGATTCCAAGACCCAAGATTTGAACCGCTTACGATTGAAGAGTTAGATAGGCTTGAAGTTTCTGTTTCAATTTTATCAGCAATTGAAAGAATTAATTTTAAAGACGAGCGAGATTTGTTATCTAAAATATACCCATATGGAATAATATTGGTAGAAAGAGATAAACGAGCAGTTTACTTGCCTGTTGTCTGGGAGCAGCTGCCGGACAAAGAAATTTTCCTGAACTCTTTGAAAGAAAAGGCGGGGCTGCCTCCTAATTATTTTTCTAAGACAATTGAAGCTTATAAATTCAGCGCAATATATATTAGTGAAGACAATATAATTTATCATTAACTTTATTCTTAATATTTGTTTACGTTTATTTGTAAAAAATATATATGCATGATATTATCCTTGTATACAGAATCCAAACAATCACATCAATAAGGAGAACCCTATGCTAGATTTTTTGTTTAAAAAAGAAGCTGATAATGTCTGCGAAGATTTAAACAATTTTTATTCTAAATTAAAAGAAATTTATTCATATGATAGTATTTCAGATGAAAGAAAAGCTTATTTAAAAACTACGGTGAATAAGTTTGGGTATCTCCCTTATCCGCAGATAAAGGCTTTGGAAGAATTATCGGATGCAGAAGTTTTGTTTGCACTTGAGTCGAAATGGGAAGCAAACGGTGTATTCAAAGACGGGCATTTTGATTTTACAAAAACTAGTGTTTTGGCACGTAATAATGTTAAGGATTCTTCTTGGCTTCAAAAAGAAGGGCACAATATAAAGCTGATAAACCTTGCCGGGCTTGGTAATGGCAACAAATCGGATGAATGCGGCAGGTTTATGGACTGGATGCGAGAATTGCTTATTTTACCGACGGGGAATTTAGAAAACAATATTTTTTCTACAACAATGTATCTTATCCCGTTTCATCCAAGAGAATTTGGCTGTGCATATTTGCCGACTGCAAGCTGTGTAAGCCCGAATTTAGAAGATAAAAATATAAAAGAAAAAACAGGTTTAGATGCTGATGAGCAGGTAAAAATGTTTATAAAAATGACTCAGCTTGCTGGACATCCTGTGATTTATGATATACTTCCGCAGACAGGAAGATTTTCAAAGATTATTCTAACAAATCCTGATTCTGCAAGGTGGTTTGATATTAATGCTCTGATTGAGGAGTTATCGAAAAATGTTGATACAGAATCTGCTAAATTGAATGACAAATATTCAAAAGATGATTTGGCTATTGTAGTAGGAATTTATAAAAAATCTATAAAAGGCGAAAGCTATGGTGATTTATCAGAGCATTATCAAGAAATTTTTGATGAGCTTGATAAACTTTTAGAGGACACAAAAATATTTTTATCAAATTCTATGCTGGAAAAAAGTATCCAGGAAAAGCTGCATAGAAAGGCTAGGGCAATTATTAATAAAGTTGCAGGCAACCATTCTGGGAAGAAGCTTTCAGAAAATGAGATATCAAATCAGAATGAGATTACTCAGACATTGATTAATGAAGGGATGTGGCCTGCTCCAGGCGGTGCGTGGTGTTCTGCTGGGGTTCCTATTTTTGATAGAATGAGTGAGGGGGCATCTTATCCTATGTTCAAGCATTACAAGTTTGATGGTGAAGATGTTACTAAGTTTGCAAATCTTGACTGCCAGACTCCTTACTATTTTGTATCTCTTGAAAATGGTAAATATAATACTGATGTTATCAAGTTTTTCATTGATTATATGAAAGATTTGCAGGAAGAATTTAATTTTGATGGTTTTAGAGTTGACCATATCGATCATATTGTTGATGAAGTTTCAGAGCAGGATGGAGTTCCTATCAGCTATAGGGCGCCTAGGAAAGTTTTAGGGATGCTTAATGAAGCTATGAAGGAAAAAGTTCCTTATTTTGCATCTTTGGCAGAATATATGCTTTGGGATAATTACTTTAAGGAATACCACGAAGATATGCATTTTGATGTTCTTTGGGGAAATGATATAGTATCACAAAGTTACAAAACACCTGATGCTATAGCAGAAGATAATTTGAATTTGGCAAACTATAATACTTCTTCTAAAGCTCAGACTCCGCTTTCGATTTTAAAAACATATAATAATCAAGACGGAGAGTTTGAGGCTATTGATAGATATCCAGGCCAGCTTGGAGAAGAAGGAGCTTTGTTCAAATGGTTCAAGTATAAATTCCTTCCTGGCGGCAGATATGCACAAAGACCTGTTATGTATATTGATGGTGATGAGTCTTTCACTCAAACCGGCATGGAAAGAATTATTGGGAATGAAGTTTCTCTAAAACGGGAAAAAGATTACGACTTTTTTGCAAAGTTTGATGCTATAGACAGATTTGTGAAGAATAATTCTGTAATAACCGATGGGGAAGCACATATTATAAGACAGGATGATGATGGGTTTGTTGTATGGCAAATACAGAAAGAAGGCTTAAAGAATTCTATACTTGTAGTTGCAAACTATCAATCACCAACCGAGAAGTTCTGTAATGAAGATGGCAGTGTTGAAATTAGAGAAGGCAGAGAGGTTTTCGATAAAACAATAGAGCTATCTTGCGATTATTCAATTGTATCAGAATTTAGATTTGATGGGGTTGATTATATAGAAGAAAAATTTGTAGCTGCTACAAATGCGCTTTCTTTTGGGAAACTAATGCCTGCTGAGTTCAAATTCTTTACGGTAATAAGATAAAATGTATATGAGGTAATATTTAATTTTCGTTAATTGAATATTTACCAGTGGAGTATAATTTACGATTAAGTAAACTACGATTAAGTAATATAGGGATACGCCGGATTTTAAATCCGGCTTTATTTTTAGTAAGCTTTTATCAAAAATATTTTAATTCCGTGATCTAACCGCTCAAGACGTTTTACGTATCTATAATCAGTAAGACTTGTTAAAATCAAGACTACAGCCGGAGCTTTCTTTGTCATTTTTGCATAATACAAAGACTGCCCGGCAGATTCAGCCCATTTTTTTGCAAAATCAAATTCTATAGCATAATCTTTAGCCAAACAATCTACACGGGTTAGATCCCATAATATAGCTTCTTTACGCCCAAAATCGGATGTGCACCACTGATTTACATAATAAGATTCAACCTGATTTGGCATCATTGATTGTGTTTCATACCATTTTTGAGGAACATAATTGAGTCCTAAATAATAAATTCCTGTTGCCATGAGCAAGAATATAACTAAAAAATTAATAATTTTATTTGATTGTTTTCTCTTTCGTGACATAATCTCTTTTTCCAGTTCTTATTATAAAACATATTTGGAGAATAGTGAAGCTTTGCTGGATAATACACTTTTTTCTACCCCCAAAAAAAAGCTTGAGTAGAACTCAAGCGGAAAAAGGGAAAAGGGATTAAAAAAGGGAATTATCATTTTCTTACATCTTTTAAGAGAATATACCGAATGTTCTTTCGATATTATCACTAATAACTTTCTTAACGGATTCGTACT
>CALUSJ010000145.1 GCA_944323405.1 Candidatus Gastranaerophilales bacterium | reverse complement strand
TCAATGAAAAATTATATGCTTATCAGAATGGATTTTACGTGTTGGCCTCTAAGCTTATCAGAAATTCTGTATTGCAATACGTAAAAAATCCAAGAAATAATATCAGGAACGAAGTTGAAGCATTTATAAATGACTTCATCATTGAAAATACGGCAGTAGCAGAGCCTCGCTATATTGGATTTAAAAACGGTATTTACGATTTAAAAGAGAGAAAACTAATTTCTTTCGATCCTAACATTGTAATTACCAATCCGATCAATCATAACTATATTTCTGATGCTTATGATGCAGATACGGATAAATTTTTAAGTAATATCACTTGTGGAGACAAAGCCCTTCGAGCAAATTTAGAAGAGTTATTGGGTTATGGTTTCCATAGGGAAAACAGTCTGCAAAAATTTTTCCTGTTGTACGGTTCTGGAAGCAATGGAAAAAGCGTGTTTTGCTCTTTTATCAGAGCAGTACTCGGTGAAGAAAATTGTAGTTCAGAAAGTCTTCAAAGACTTGGGGAACGTTTTGGTTCTAGTGCTCTATACAACAAGCTCGCAAATATTTGCGATGATAACAGCTCTATGTATATAAAAGATCCTTCTGTTTTAAAGAGCTTATCATCGGGAGGAAATTGCCAAATTGAATATAAGGGAAAAGATTCTTTCTCATATACTCCCTTCTGCAAACTTATTTTCTGTGTAAACAAACTACCCAAAATTAGTGATAACGGTAAAGCTGTACAGCGCCGTTTAATCATAATTCCGTTTAGTAAATGTATTCCAGAGAATGAGCAAGATACGGCACTAAAGAAAAAATTAACAAAGGATAGTGCAATCGAATACGGCATAAGAATTGCTATAGAGGGGTTAAATCGTCTTTTAGAAAATAAAAAATTTACTGAAAGCGAGAAAATCGACCAACAGTTGAATAATTATTTAGGATATAACAATCCTATTGCCGACTTCGTTAAAAAGAAGGGAGGTATAGAATATCTTCTTTCAAACTACTGCGGAGATATTTATTCTGAATATCAACGATACTGCGAAGAAAATTGTTATGAACCAATCTCCAAACAGATGTTCGGTAAACAAATAGGCTCCATGTACGACTTAAAAAGTCACAGCGTTAATCCGAATGATGGAACAACAAAAAAAAACAAAAAATATAGGAGAATACAAATAAATAACTAATTGATTTTTAACAAGTAACCGAGTAACCGATTATTTTTAATTTATAAATAAAAAATATATAAAAAATAAAAATTAAAGAAAAAAAAATAAAAAGATAATATATAAAAATATCGGTTACTTGGTTACGAGCAGAATAAGTATAATTTAAACAAATAGTATATAATTATAAATAAATATAATCTATATACCTATTTTTGTGTTCATAAAGGTTCATGAATGACAAAAACATTAGATCCTCATCAAGTTGCTTTAAGTATTTTGTCATCTGCTACACTTGAAGAAGCCCGCAGTAAATTAAATATCAGTAGAACTAAATTTTGGCAGTTAAGACAGAAACCAGAGATAAAAAACGCTTTAAACGAAATTTCATCTCATATTTATGTTGAAAATTTAGCTACCGTTATGCACGACACATCGGAAAATCTTTCTATTCTTAAAAATTTAGCACATGGGAATTTCTCGGACAATCAAAAAGCCTTCGTTCAATTATCAGCATGCAAATATTTGATGGAAATAGCAAGCAAAGGATATGAACTTAAAACATTAAGATCTAGAATCGCTAATTTGGAGAAAATAGCTAATGCGTCTTAACTTGAGAAAATATGAGCATTGCGTAAAAAAGCTGGAGCGTTTACTTCAACCTCAAAACTCTTGGGGAACGGGGGTACTTTTATATAAGCAAATTGGGGATGCGGTTTCTAATATAAACTTTACTATTGTGAACAAAAAACAATCCACTAATATTCCAGCTCCAAATATAAAACTTCAAAAGCAGTTAGATCAGTGGATTGATTCGTTTAATTTAAATCAACTTGTTGTTATTAAAGATGATTTAATTAATAATTAAACCATCAAAAAGGATGCAATACTTTTATATAAAATATTTTTTTATTGACACATTTATAACCAAATATCGCATTATCTTTCTTATATTCTTTAAAAAATACCTCTTCTACTAAATCACATTTTTTATTATTAAAAATCGGATATTTTTCAGATTGTCCAGGCATTGCCGCTTCTGCCATATGCAAAAGTGCATTATTTATAGTGTTTTTTTGTTCTTCATTTAAATACTTGTATTCTGTGCTATTAGATAAAAGCTTATATTTCACACCTTGTGACTTGATTCTATTTTCTGCATCTGCAAACCTATTTGCTTTTAACCAATGTTTTTTTGATTCTCTATTACAATATTTTATAGCACCGACTTCTGTGACAATATTATTTCCTTGAACTATATATCTTTTTACCCCATCGATCCTAATAGTTCTTGACCGTATTGCTACAGCATGTCCTTTATTGTCATATAAACACTGCATATTTGTAGGTACGTAATATGCTTCAGTATCAGTGTCCCAATATGGAGGAATATAGTCATCAGCCAAAACAATTGAAATATTTAATGCTAAAGTCAAACCAAATAACTTACACAATCTCATTTAGTTACTCTCCTAATAGGACATCTAAAATACTTGATTCCCTATTTGATTTTTCAACAATGAAAGTTCTAACCCTATCACATGAATAACAATTTTCTCCTTCTTTTTTGCAAGACGGATCATCTTTTAAACCCATAAATTCCTTATATGGAATAAATTCATAATGTCTAACTGGACCAGAACGTTCATCAGTATAAAACTTGATGTACTTTACTGCCGATTGTGAGCTTGGTTCAACTTGCCAATTTAACCATGGATTTTTAGGCATATAAAATATCGTACTTGGAATATTAATTGTATCTTGGTTAACATAATTACTATTGCTTAAACAACCAGACAATAGAATACTACTTAATATTAAGAAAGAAATTTCTAACTTATTCATCTTATTCCTCATTAGCTTCAAACCCGATTAATCCACGATCATCAAAATAACATTTAGCTGTCATTTCAATTTCAAGACCAAATGAATTTTTAGCCTCAAATGGCATGGTTACAAGCACCCTTCCAGTATCTGGAGCACGATATACACTACTGTTAATTATTGAATAATCAAAAGTGCTTGGATGGTTTGTTTGTTTTTTGGCATGCTCAGCACAACTTTCAATATATGCCAAATCACTATATTTACTATTCTTTTCTTGTACAGATTCAACCTTCTTGTTCACATTCAATTCTTTTTCTGATATATAAAATCTTTCTCCATTCTTACAATCAGCAAAGAATACAGCTTCTTTTCTTGGTGTACTACGGTTATCTGATAACCCAACATAAG
>CALUSJ010000144.1 GCA_944323405.1 Candidatus Gastranaerophilales bacterium | reverse complement strand
TTACGTTTACTTTATCAAATTTTACATTACTATTATTTAAAAAACTTTCAAAACCTGTTTTTAATTGTGAAATTGCCATCGGAATAAATTTATACGGCAATTCTTCCACGCCTACTTCCAATAAATATTTACTCATTTATATTTCTCCAAACTGACTATTTTCCTTTATTATAACACAAGGAAAAAACTTAACAGAAATCTATAACATTATGTTATTTTATAAAACAGGCTGAGAAATGGTATATAGATTTTTCAACTAGAGTTGGAACTTTTGCGTCACATACTCCCGGTTTAAAGAATTCGCATCTGGGATAAAACTTGCATCCTGGAATTTTTTCTTGAATAGTCGGCGGCGCTCCTTCAATGGTTTTTAACTTTAGGGCAGGAGTTCTTGATGGAAGTGAGTTTAATAAAGCTATTGAGTATGGATGTATAGGTTTTTTAAAAAAAACATCAGCAGGAGCTTTTTCTACAATATGTCCTGAATACATAACCGAAACATAATCTGCATAATTACTTACTAAAGCTAAATCATGAGAAATTAATAATATTGTAGTTTTGAATTCTCTTTTAATTTCATCAAGCAAATCCATAATTTGTTTCTGAATTGTAACATCAAGTGCGGTTGTCGGCTCATCAGCAATAATAAGCTCTGCATTGCAAGCTAAAGCCATAGCTATTATTATTCTTTGTTTCATCCCGCCAGAGAATTCGTGTGGATAAAAATTAAGCTTGTTGTTAATATCAGGAATGCTGACTAAATCCAACACTTCACGTGCTTTTCTTAAGGCCTGGCGTTCTGAAACCTTTGAGTGTGCTCTTATTGATTCTACAAGCTGGTTTCCAACGGTATATAGCGGATTTAAAGATGTCATAGGGTCTTGAGGAATAAGGGCTATCTTATTTCCTCTAATATCACGCATTTGAGCCTCTTTATACTCTAAAAGATTCTGTCCTTTGAATAATATTTCACCGCTTTTTATAATTGCAGATTTTGGGACTAAACGCATTATAGACATTGCAGTCATGGTTTTGCCGCAGCCGGATTCACCTACCAGCGCAGACATTATACCATATGGTAAACTAAGGTTTACATTATACAAGGCTTGATTGTTGTCGAAATATAAGTTTAAATCCCGAATTTCTAAAATATTTTCCATAAAATTATTTTAATTCTTGTATGGAGAAAATGGAATAAGTAAATGAGATGATTATTAAATAAATTATAAAAATTTATTCTGCTAATATATTTTAGAGAATGATAAAAAGAATTCTGAAATTACGTTGATAAGCATAGGTAATATCCAAATCATAATTGCAGCACCGAATACTGGTTTAAATAGAAAACTTAGTTGAAAAACGTTTACTTGGGGCGCTGTTTTTGATATAACACCAAGAATAATATCTTGCCCTAAAGTCGCTAAAAGCACGGGAGATGCGATTTGCAGTCCCATGTATAATACGTTTGAGGTTGTGGTTATTAAATAATCAAGATTTATTATTTTTTCAAGCGGAATGCTTACGGCATAAACCGGGAAAATTTCAAAACTCCTTACAAGCGCATTAATAAGCCAATAAAACCCGCCTAATTCAATAAAAATAAGGATTCCCAATAATGTTATAATACGGCTTAGAATGGAGGTTTGGCTATTTGTTGATGGATCCATTACCATTGCTGAAGATAAACCCATTTGTGTATTTATCATATCGCCGCCTGATTCTATTGCAAGAATAAGAAGCTGGGCTATATATCCAATAATAGCTCCGACTGCGAAATTTAGTATTATAAGCAGAAGCGGCGAAACATCACTTGGCGGTGCTGAAGGGTGCAATAACGGTGTGAGCATTAAAGTTAGAATAAATGCAAATGCTAGTTTTACAAGTCCGGCAATTTCCTTTCTGTTAAAAACAGGAGCAAATCTTATAAAACCTAAGAGCCTTGCAAATACGATAAAACCTGCCGAAAACCATTTTGCAAACTCAGGAAACATTATAGATATCTGGCTTATTAATTGATCCAACTTTTGCCTCCTCCAAAACCCGGCGGCAAGTCGAGTTCATATTCATAAAGCCCTGGCGGAGCATCAATTCCCAGTATATCAAAACCTTTAACTTCATCAATAATTGTTTTTTCTTTTGTTACTTCTATATTAAACATAATCTTATCTTTTTTATCTTTCAAAACACAAACTCTTGTTTTCCCCTCTTTTAGCGGATGAACAATGAGCGTGTTTTTGTCATTCATAATCGTAATCAATGGGTAAACATCTACAACATCATTATGCTCTATGCTAATATCGCTTAAATGCCCGTCATTTGTAATAATACAATCTTCAAATGCCTGTGCGCTTTGAAGTGTAAATGAAATTATTAAAAGTATAAATATCTTTTTTATCAAACTTAAATCCTCTTTTAGTTTAGAAGTTTATAGGAATTTATTTTCGCTATCGCTCATATTATATATATTTTATAACTTCTTCTAAACCCCTCAACTTCTAAACTACTAAACTACATTTTTATCTTCCCAGCATTTTATTAATCTCAACAAAATTCCCTTTAGGCATCGGCGCCTGCGGCGCCGTATCATATTTTATTTTTTGGGCTTTGTCTATATAAGGAACCTTGCCCGGATTTTTCATTAATTCTTTGACTGTAGGAGCATCTTTGAATGAGTCTTTCATCTCTCCTTCAAACGGTGTTGTGTACTTATAATAATCAGCTGGAAGTACAAAAGAATCGTTTTTAGGGACGGTGTTAAAAGCAAGAGCCATGCCTTCAGTAAATAAATTTGTAAGCAGTTTAATAAATCCCATTCCTCCTATGATGATAACAAGGAAAACTGCAAAAATCTTAGGTGCGGCGGCAATTGTCTGCTCTTGAACCTGAGTTACGGCTTGAATAATACCGACAACTAAACCAATCGCTGCCGCAACAAGCACGCACGGCATTGAGATTGCAAGCATTACCATAAAACCTTTTGATAAATATTCAGTTAACATTTCCATAATTTGATATCCTTTAAGTTATTGTTGGGTTAAAAACCCAACCTGCTTTTTTATTTTGTCGTAAACCCAATTTGTTTTGTTTGTCTTGGCGTTTCTATTAAATTATTCAAGACTCTTATAATTTGATTT
>CALUSJ010000143.1 GCA_944323405.1 Candidatus Gastranaerophilales bacterium | reverse complement strand
TGGTCTTTCAATATACCCATCATACCGCCTTTTGTATGAATTACAAGCTCATCAACTTCGCCTTCAAATACAATTCTTTCGTGTGTTATAATTTTTAGTTTCATTTGAACCTCATGAGTGGGTTTAGGAGTTTAGTGGTTTAGAAGTTTAGAAGAATTTATTTTCGCTTACGCTCAGAATATTCTATATCTCTTTTTAACTTCTCCTAAACTCCTCAACTTCTAAACCTCTCAACCTACTGTAACGTTTTCGCTTTTTCAACCGCTTCTTCAATCGTACCAACCATATAGAAAGCTTGTTCCGGCAAATCATCGTGTTTACCTTCAATGATTTCCTTAAATCCTCTTATGGTATCTTCAAGCTTAACGTATTTTCCAGGGATACCTGAGAACTGTTCAGCTACAAAGAACGGCTGTGATAAGAATCTTTGGATTTTTCTTGCTCTGTTTACGGTCTCTTTATCCTCGTCAGATAATTCATCCATACCTAAGATTGCAATAATATCTTGAAGTTCTTTGTATTTTTGCAGGATTTCAAGCACTTTTCTTGTAACGTCATAGTGTTCTTCACCGATAATATTCGGGTCAAGAACTCTTGAGCTTGAAGCCAGCGGATCAACTGCCGGATAAATACCCAGAGACGCAATCTGTCTTGAAAGTACAGTAGAAGCGTCTAAGTGTGAGAATGTTGTAGCCGGAGCCGGGTCAGTCAAGTCGTCTGCCGGTACATAAATTGCCTGAACTGATGTAATAGAACCGTCTTTAGTAGAAGTAATTCTTTCCTGCAATTCACCCATTTCAGTACCCAATGTCGGCTGATAACCAACCGCAGAAGGCATACGGCCTAACAGTGCTGATACTTCGGAACCTGCTTGAGTAAATCTGAATATGTTATCAATAAACAACAATACGTCCTGCTTAGAAAAATCTCTAAAATATTCGGCCGCAGTAAGAGCAGAAAGCCCAACTCTCATTCTTGCTCCCGGCGGTTCGTTCATCTGACCATAAATCAGCGCAACTTTATCGATAACGCCTGATTCTTTCATCTCATTCCAGAGGTCGTTTCCTTCACGTGTTCTTTCGCCTACACCGCCGAATACTGATACGCCAGAGTGTTCGGATGCGATATTGTGGATTAATTCCATAATAAGAACTGTTTTACCAACACCTGCACCGCCGAATAAACCAATCTTACCGCCCTTTTGATACGGTTGGATTAAGTCGATTGCCTTAATCCCTGTTTCTAAGATTTCGATATCTGTATTCTGGTCAACTAATCTCGGTGATTCTCTGTGGATAGGCAGGTAATTTTCTGTTTCAATCGGCCCCATCTTATCAACAGGTTCTCCGATTACGTTCAAAATTCTTCCTAAAATCGGTTTGCCTACAGGAATTTTAATCGGTTCATTAGTATTAATGACCTTCATCCCTCTTTTTAAGCCGTCTGTAGATGACATAGCAACGGTTCTGACTCTATTTGAACCAAGCATTTGCTGAACTTCTGCAACAACTACATGCCCGTCATCACAGGTAATATTTAGTGCTGTATAAATTTCTGGAAGCTCGCCCTGTTGAAACTCAACGTCAATTACAGGCCCAATAATCTGGGTTATTAATCCCTCGTTTTTATTCAATGTTTCCATTTACTCTACCTCTCCTCTTTACATCTTTGTCACAATTATATAACATCAAATAATAAATGTAAAGTTAGAGCCGTTTAAGCTGCAAAACTTTATGCTTTCGCATCTGATTGAAGATTTGAGAGTACAACCGCCGTAATCATAAATACGCATCCAGCGATTTCTTTAGGAATCATCGTTTCTCCAAGAATCAACGCCCCGCCTATCACAGCAAAAACAGATTCCAAACATAGTATTAATGATGCGACAGTCGGCTGGGTATATTTTTGTCCATATATTTGGAGAGTGTATGCCACACCGCAGGTTAAAATCCCCGCAAAAAGAATAGATGCTCTGCACGCTATAATCGAAGCTATCGTAGGAGTTTCGAGCATAAACATTAATAGTGCGGATAATATTCCGACAACGAAAAACTGCACACAGCAAGCTTTTACTGCATTAACTCTTTCGGAATAATAGTTTACAATAAGAATTTGCAGCCCATAGAAAAACGAGCCAAAAAGCAGGAATATATCATAAATATTAAACCCGCTGCCCGGCTTATAGCATAATAAATATAACCCCAAAACAGCAAGACAGACGCTTATTGTAACTTTTTTGCTGAGCTTATCCCCCTGTAAAACAGCAATAAGCGGAACAAACACAACATACAATGCCGATATAAACCCGGCTTTCCCAGCCGTTACATACTGCATACAGTACTGCTGAACACTCATTGCAAGAAATAATGAAATCCCGCATCCTATACCGGCTCTTGCAAGATTCATATGCTGAAACCGTTTCATACGCCGGGTTCTTTTATCAGGCTTAGAGTACTTTATCCAAGCGATTAACGGCAGCAAACTTAAACCGCCAAGAATACTTCTTACTGTATTAAACGTAAACGGCCCTACATGATCCATGCCTTCTCTTTGCGCAACGAAAGACAATCCCCAGATTGTTGCAGTTAATATTAAAGCAAGGTTTCCTAAGATTTTGTTTTTCATAATAAAAATTATATTACAAAAAAACTAGTATTTCTTTGTAACCCATAATAAGTGATACCCAAACTGCGTCTGGACAGGCTCCGAAACTTCTCCTATATTCCCGCCGAAAGCTGCTTCTTCAAAAGGCTTGACCATCTGACCTTTTTGAAAACATCCTAAATCTCCTCCATTTTGGCCTGATGGACATTTAGAATAAAGACGTGCATAATACTTGAAATCATCATAGCTGTTAATCTGGCTTTTTAACTTAACAGCATCGGCTTCTGTCGGGACTAAAATATGGCTTGCGCAAACAGTACTAATCTCTTCTGCTGCATAAACTCCGCTGCATGCAAGCATCAATAACATAACCAAAACTTTTTTCATTTTTACCCCTCCTCTTTAACAAGTATTTTAGCCCGTTTCCAAAGCTCATTAAATTCATCATATGTATACTCTTCAAAAGGTTTTTCTTTTATCTCTTCCATTTTTCTAAACCTTTTCGTAAACTTTTTGTTAGCACACAATAAAGCCTGCTCTGCATCAATCTTATACCAGCGTGCCAAATTTACTGTTGCAAACAAAATGTCACCCATCTCATCTTCCATTTTGTCTTTATCACCAAGCCTAACCGCTTCTTCAAATTCTCTATATTCCGATTTTATGCAATCCTTAAGGCTCTCAGCAGAATCCCATTCAAACCCGACCTTAACAACTTTCTTGCTGATTTTTTGTGCTGACATAAGCGCAGACTGCGACTTTGAAATCCCATCCAATACTGATTTGCGATAACTCTTTTCTTCTTTTTTTAACCTATCCCAATTATCCAAAATCTCCTGAGTTGAATGGACTTTCTGCTCTCCAAAAACATGCGGATGTCTATGAATGAGTTTATCACTCAATTCTTTAGCTACATCCTCAATATCAAATTCACCATTATCTTTTGCAATCTGAGCATGCAAAACAACCTGCAAAAGAACATCACCCAGCTCTTCTCTTAAATTAGGAATATTCTCGTCATCAATCGCATCACAAGCTTCATAAGCTTCTTCCAGCATATTCGGCCGCAGCGATTTGTGAGTCTGCTCCCTATCCCACTCGCAGCCGTTTTCACTTCTTAATACTGCAATAATATCAACAAGTTTTTCTAAATTCGGATATTTCATAAAATAATTATACAATAAAACTTTTTATAAATATCCTGTTTAATTATATCAGCCTTGCGTTCTTGGGGACAACAGTCACGCCGCCGTCTGAAACATAAAACCCTCTCGCTATATCTTCTTCCCGGCTGACTCCAATTTTAGTATACGGCGGAATATCGACATTCTTATCTATAATTGCTTTCCTAATCTCAGAATACCTTCCGACATTTACATTTTCCATTAAAATACTGTCAGTAACCTGAGAGTAGCTGTTAATCTTAACCTTGGGAGAAAGTATGCAGCGTGAAAGCATTCCTCCTGAAACTATACACCCTTCAGAAACCATAGAATTTGTAGCCATACCAACTCTATCGCCTTCCTGCCAGATAAATTTTGCAGGAGGATAGTTGTAATTAAATGTCCTTATCGGCCATTCTTTGGAATACAAATTAAGCTCCGGCTCATAATCAAGCAAATCCATATTTGCCTGCCAATACGCATCTATACAGCCTACATCTCTCCAATACCCCTTTTCTTTTTCTGTCATGCCGGGAAAATCATTGTCATTAAAGTTATATATATAAACCCGTTTTCCCTGGTTTAGGAGCATTGGAATAACATTTTTCCCGAAATCATGGTTTGATGTCTCTATTTTGGAATCCTCTTCAAGCGCCTTCAACAAAACATCCTTATCAAAAATATAATTTCCCATCGAAGCGAGACATTTATTCGGATTATTAGGCATGGGCTTCGGAGGAGTCTGAGGCTTCTCTACAAAACCAGTAAGACGCCAGTTGTCATCAACTTCTATTATCCCAAATTCGTGCGCATCTTCAATAGGAATCGGGATTGCAGATATTGTTAAATCAGCATAGTTAGATTTATGAAACCTAAGCATCTGTCTTACATCCATCTTATAAATATGGTCTCCCCCAAATACACAAACATACTCAGGATCCTCATCTTTTATATGAAATACATTCTGAAAAACCGCATCAGCCGTTCCCTGATACCAAGCCCCGCCGGTGCGCATTTGTGCAGGAACTAAATCAACATACTGATTAAGAAACGGAGACAATGCCCAGCCCTTAGTTATATGTTTGTTCAAAGAATCTGATTTATATTGAGTCAAAACCTTTATTTTATAAAACCCCGAGTTTATAAAATTATTTAATACAAAATCTATTATCCTATACCTGCCGCCAAACGGTACAGCAGGTTTTGCCCTGTCTTGTGTCAATGGATGCAGTCTTTTCCCCTCTCCCCCAGCTAAAATCATTACCAATGCGTCATTTATTGACATATTTCCTCCAAACAATTTTTCGATTGTCTTCTCGTATAAACTCTAAAACACTATAACTTTTATAATTCAATTTTACCAAAATTTTTAATTTTGTACACTAATTCTTTAGAATAGTATATTTGTGCATGCTATAATTGGGATATGAGAAAGATAAGAAAGCTTTATTATTTTGATAAAAAGAATATGCAGGAGATGATATCATTCCTTAACAATCGGAATGAATATTTTAACAGCATAATGTTTAATCCCATGATTCCGCTACATCACCTGCTTCCTTTGAAATATAAATTTTTACCAGAAACTTACGTATTAAAAGATAGAAAAGAAATTAAAGGCCTTATTACAGTTGCGCCTTCCAGATGCCCAATGAGGAAAATGGAGATTCAGAGCTTGTTTTTCGAAGAAAATTGCTATGAAGATGCAAGCGAACTAGTTCAATTCGTTGTATCAAAATATAAAGCAATGGGCGCATTCTCTTTTGTCGTAAAAATCAATGATACACTGCCTGAACTCTTAAAAATGTTCGTTTCAAAATGCGGTTTCAGCCAAATTTCGTACGAAAAGTTATGGAAGGTTTCAGATTTTCACGCAGAATATAACCTAAAAGACTTTAGACCATTTAGGAATTCTGATTCTCCTACCGTTTCCACATTGTATAATGAATCACTTCTGCCGCATATAAGACCGCTTCTGAGCAAAGACGCTAAAGAGTTTAAAGAAGTATATTTTAAAGGGCTGTCTTATTTTACAGAATACAAATACGTTATCGAAGATAGAAAATCAAAAAATATTCTATGCTATTTATCAATAATTACATCAGATAACGAAAACTATATTCTGGACATTGTTCAGTCTTCCTGGGTAGAAATCGATATAGAATCAGTAATCGGGTTTGCGCAAAGCAGAATAAGAAGACGCAAAAAAGGGTTTAATCTGTTTGTTCGTACAAAAAAATATACCCAGCTCGGTGAAAAATACGAACAAGAGTTTATAAAAAATAAATTTGAATGCGTGCAAAACCAAATAGTTTTAACTAATACTTCAGCAAGGATATTAAGAGAACCTGTTCATAGCGGCCGGTTTACAATACTAAACCAGATGTTTGGCGGACAGACTGTAATCCAAAAACGGGTAGGGAGTAGTGAGTAGTGACTAGTGAATAGTGATTAGTGAATAGGTGAAGGGTGAAGCGTGAAGCGTGAAGGGAGCATTTTAGGGGTTAGGTCAAGGAGTCACATGTCATTGCGAGGACGATTAGGACGAAGCAATCCAGCCGATTATTAACTATTACATTTTGATCTAAAATACAGTTGTAGCTCATAGAGTGCCTGACAAAAACTAAAGGGTTTAAGAAGTGAC